>NZ_JBMFWJ010000015.1:0-66154 GCF_049965395.1 Acidibrevibacterium sp. | reverse complement strand
GGGCCGTGTCTCAGTCCCAGTGTGGCTGATCATCCTCTCAGACCAGCTACCGATCGTCGCCTTGGTAGGCCTTTACCCCACCAACAAGCTAATCGGACGCAGGCTCCTCCTCAGGCGACTTGCGCCTTTGCCCCTCAGGGATCATGCGGTATTAGCCGTAGTTTCCCACGGTTATCCCCCACCCAAGGATAGATACCTACGCGTTACTCACCCGTCCGCCACTGATGGAGTTGCCCCCATCCGTGCGACTTGCATGTGTTAAGCATGCCGCCAGCGTTCGCTCTGAGCCAGGATCAAACTCTCAGGTTCATCCCAGTGCCAAACTCGCTTCCTTGCGGAAGTAAGCCAGCGACCAGAACAAACGGACCCTACCTAACTCAGCCCTGCTTTTGCCACATCCCGAAAGACACGGCAAAAACAAAACTCGAAGCGTAACTGTCAACGCATAAGAGAATACATTGATGCCACCCTCAAGCTTTGGCCAAGCAGGTAAAGTCAAACCCCTTGCGCGAAAGCCGGATCATGAATGCCGCGCGAGACGAAAATTGCTTTTCGCTCCCCGCCGCACCCAATCTGAGGGCACCGCCAACGTATCCCTTCCACTCATATTTACAAGCGTCAAAGAACAAAAACCCAGACCGTTGGACCTGCATAGTTGCAAGCCCTCCGCCCTGTCTAGCCGACTCGCGCCTCACGGCGTGAGGCAAAGAAGCTAATGGGTCGGTGCAGGAAAGTCAAGGACTGCGGCCGACCCGGTGACAGGGGGTTTAATCGGGATGCCCGGCGGCGTCAACACCCTTTTATGACCCTTTTGTGCGATTTTTTTTGCCGGTCGTTTGCCAGTCCCGAAACCAGGCGAGAAAGCGAGGGATTCCCTCGTCGAGCGGCGTTTTCGGGGCATAGCCGGTGAGCGCCGCGAGGGCGTCGATCGCGGCAAAGGTCTCGGCGACGTCGGCACGCGGCGTCGGCGCCAGGCGAATGATCGCGCGACGGCCGAGCCCGGCCTCGAGGAGCGCGATCAACCGCGTCACCGCCTCGCTGCGGTGATTGCCGATGTTGAAAAGCCGTGGTGGCGCGCCGGCCGGCGGCGGGCGATCGAGACAGCCGAGCACGCCGGCGACGATATCGTCGATATAGGTGAAGTCGCGCTTGAGCCGCCCGTCGCCGTAGACGGTGATCGGCTCGCCAGCGGCGATCGCCTCGGCGAAGGCGAAATACGCCATGTCCGGCCGCCCCCACGGGCCATAGACGGTGAAAAATCGGAGGCCGCTCTGCGGCAAGCCGAAGAGATGGCCATAGGCCGCGCTCATCAGCTCGTCGGCGCGCTTGGTCGCGGCATAAAGCGAGGTCGGCTGGTCGACGCGATCGCTCTCGGTGAACGGCAACGCCTGATTGGCGCCATAGACCGAGGACGAGCTGGCATAGACCAAGTGATCGAGTCGCGAAAGCCGCCTGGCGATCTCCAAGATCACGAGATGGCCCATCACATTGGCGCTGACATAGGCGTAAGGATCGACGAGCGAATGCCGCACCCCAGCCTGCGCCGCGAGATGGACGATGCGGCTGATCGCGGGAAACGCCGCGATTAGGTCCGCCATCGCCGCGCGATCGGCGATGTCGAGGCGGCGAAACGTGAACCCGTCCCGCGCGAGCAGCCGCGCCAGCCGCGCCTCCTTGAGCCCGACATCGTAGTAGGGGTTGAGATCATCGACCCCAACCACCCGCTCGCCGCGCGCGAGCAGCGCCTCGGCGACGTGATAGCCGATGAAGCCGGCAGCCCCCGTGAGCAGAATCGTCACGCCGGCACCGCGAGCGGGTGCGTCACCAGCCGATCCTCGAGCAATTCCAAAAGCGCATGACCGAGCGCGATATGGCATTCCTGAATCCGCGCGGTCTCGCTATCGGGCACCAGCAGCACATGATCGCAGAGCTCGCGTGCCGGCAGCCCGCCCCCCCCAAGCAGCCCGACGGTGACGATCCCCATCTCGCGCGCAGCCGAAAGCGCGCGGCAGACATTTTCCGACCGCCCCGACGTGGTGATGCCGAACAGCACGTCGCCGCGCCGGCCGAGGCCGCGCAGCGACCGCTCGAACACCTGCGCGAAGCCGTAATCATTCCCCCCCGCGGTCAGCGCCGCCGGATCGAGTGTCAGCGCCAGCGCCGGAATCGATGGCCGCTCCACCTTGGGGCGCAGGCGGATCAGCATCTCGGTCGCGAGATGCTGGCTGTCGGCAGCGGAGCCGCCATTGCCGCAGAACATCAGCTTGCCGCCGCCGCGGAGCGACACTTCTGCCGCATTCACCACCGCGACCACCGCAGCCGCCATCTCGTCGGCGATTCTGAGCTTGAGCGCCGCCGAGCGCCGTAGCATCGCCGTAAATCGTGCCTGATCGTCCATGTTTCGTCGCCTCTCGCGCGTTTCGACGTTAAGGGGTCAGCCTTGACAATTCCTTGATTGCACGACGCCGCCGTCCAAGGTAGTGGCCTTTCTCCTCATCGAGACCCGCATCATGCGTCATTTTCCGATCTTTCTCGATCTTGCCGGGCGTCGGGCGCTGGTCCTCGGCGAGGGCGCGGCCGCCGCGCGCAAGGCCGACGCCTTGGCCGAAGCCGGTGCCACGGTGACGCGGGTGGCCCGCTTCGCCCCGGCCCGCTCCGCCCAAGATTGTCTCGCCGGGGTTGCGATCGCGATCGGCGCCGAGGCGCCGGAAACCGATCTCCAAGCTTTGTCCGAGGCGGCGCAGGCGCTCGGCATTCCGGTCAACATCGTCGATCGTCCGGCGCTTTCGAGCTTCATCATGCCGGCCCTCATCGATCGCGACCCGCTGACCATCGCCATCGCCTCCGGCGGCGCGGCACCGGTGCTCGCGCGCCAGCTCCGCGCCAAGATCGAGGCGCTGATCCCGCCGGCCTATGGCCGTCTCGCGGCGTTTCTCGGGCGGGCGCAAGGCGAACTCCGCCGCCGCTTCCCCGATCTCGCGCAGCGCCGGCGGCTGATCGAGCGTCTGCTTGGCGGCCGGGTTGCGGCGCTGGTCTTCGCCGGGCGCGAGGCCGAGGCCGAAGCCGCGCTCGCCGCCGAACTCGCCGCGAGCGACACCGGCGCCGACGGTGCCACCCCGGGCATGGTGTTCCTGGTCGGCGCCGGGCCGGGGGCGGCCGATCTCCTCACGCTCCGCGCCCAGCGCCTGCTCGGCGAGGCCGATGTCATCGTCCATGACCGCCTGGTCGGCGACGAAGTGCTCGCGCTCGCCCGGCGCGATGCGACGCGGATCTTCGTCGGCAAGGCGCGCGCGCATCACTGCCTGCCGCAGTCCGAGATCAATGCCTTGCTCGTCGGCTTGGCGCGGGCGGGGAAAAAAGTGGTGCGGCTCAAGGGCGGCGATCCTTTCATTTTCGGCCGCGGCGGCGAGGAGGCGGAAGCGCTGGCGGAAGCCGGCATCGCCTGCGAGATCGTCCCCGGCGTCACCGCCGCCCTCGCCTGCGCCGCCGCCGCCGGCATCCCACTCACGCATCGCGACGCCGCGCGCTCGGTGACGCTGCTCACCGGCCATGGCAAGGAGGGGGTGATCGATCTCGATTTCGCGGCCCTCGTTCGCCTCGGTGGCACGCTCGCGATCTACATGGCGATCACGGCGCTCCCGCGCCTCGCCGCCGGCTTCGCCGCCGCCGGCCTCGCGCCGGAAACCCCGGCGGCACTGATCGAGCGCGGCGGCACACCGGCCGAGCGCCGGCTTTTCGCGCCCCTTCCCGAACTCGCCACGCGCGCCCCGGCCTGGTCGAGCGGCGGGCCGGCGCTGCTGCTGATCGGTCCCGCCGTCGCCCGCGCCGGCACGGCGACGCGCGAGGCGGCGGCGGATCTCACCGCGATGCTCGCGTGAACTTGACTAACGCCCGGTCTCACAAACACCCCATATCACGCTAGACTTTGGTGATCCCCTCACGCAGACGGAATTTCGCTCATGGATGCTGGCCCGATCCCCTCCTCCCCCGCGCCACGCAGCCGCTGGCGGCCGGAAGGATGCGATCAGATCGCCCTCGTGCTGCAAGGCGGCGGTGCCCTCGGCGCCTATCAGGCCGGGGTCTATCAGGCGCTGCACGAAGCCGGGCTGGAGCCCGACTGGATCGCCGGGGTCTCGATCGGCAGCATCAACGGCGTCATCATCGCTGGCAACCCGCCCGAGCGGCGGCTGGAGCGGCTCGAGGAATTCTGGGACACCATCACCGCGCGCCCAGTGGTGCCATTTCTCGACCATCGCCTGCTCGATGGCGATTTGCCGCGCCGCGCTTTCCATGGCCTCTCCTCCAGCCTCGCGATGACGCTCGGCCAGCCCGGTTTTTTCACCCCACGCGTGCCCAATCCCTGGCTCGCGCCCCGCGGCGCACGTGGCGCGACCAGTATTTATGACACCGCGCCACTCCGCGCGACGCTGGAGCGTTTGGTCGATTTCGATCTCTTGAACAGCCGCGCCGTGCGCTATGCCGCCGGCGCGGTCAATGTCGCAACCGGCAATTTCTATTTCTTCGATAGCGCCCATCAGGAAATCGGCCCTGAGCACGCGATGGCGAGTGGCGCGCTGCCGCCGGCCCTCCCCATGGTGCGCATCGGCACCGATTTCTATTGGGATGGCGGCGTGGTCTCGAACACCCCGCTGCAGCATCTCCTCGACCATGCCGGTAGCAGCAATCTCCTGGTATTCCAGGTCGATCTTTTCGGCGCCCGCGGCCCGGTGCCGCGCGATATGTATGACGTCCTCGCGCGGCAAAAAGACATCCAATATTCCAGCCGCACCCGCATGGTGACCGATATGTTCATGCGGCTGCATCGCGATAAAATGATGATGCGTCAGCTTCTGGCCAAAATCCCTGAAGAAAAACTCGACGAGTCGGAAAAGAAGCTCAAGAAGGAGCTTTCCAGCCTGCCGGAAATCGCCATCCTGCACCTGATCTACCAGCAAAAGGCGCATGAATGCGAAAACAAGGATTATGATTTCAGCGCGTCCTCGATGCGTGACCATTGGAAATCCGGCTACCGCGACACCCGCGCCACCCTCCAGCACGAGGATTGGCTGCGCATGCCGAGCGAGGAGCAAGGCATGGTGATGCACGACGTGCATCGGGCCATGGATTGACCTTCTTTTCTGAATGATCGGAAGAAGGCGCCGCGGCATTGCCGTTTGGCTGTTGCTGCTGGCTTGGCCCGGCTTTGTCGTTGTCGCTCGGGCGGCGCCGCGGACCATCGCGGTCGCGCCGGACAACACCGATATCGGCTTTCGCCTTTATCTTTTCGGCTTCGTCCCCCTCGATGGGCATTTCACCCGCTTTGTCGGCAGTCTCACGGTCGATCCCGCCGATTCCGGCCATTGCCGCGTCACCGTCCGGGTTGACACCGCGAGCCTCGTCATGCCGAACGCGGAGGCGCTCAAGGTCGCGCTCGGTGCCGATTTCCTCGATGCCGTCGATTTCCCAACCCTCGCTTATGACGGCGCCTGCCGCGCGATCCAAGGCGCGCCGCCTCGGCTCGAGGGGGTACTCATGATGCGCGGGCGCACTGGACCGCTTGCTTTCTCACTGCAGCCGGGCGGCGCCGCCTTCGAGGTCAGCGCCGTTCTCCACCGCGCCGCCTGGGGCATGGGCGCCCATCCGTTGCTTGCCGGCGACACGATCCGGCTTCGTGTCACGACCCGGCTTTTACCCTCGGCCCGGGACGCCGCGCATTGACCATCGCGATTATCGCCGATCTGGACACGACTCGGCGATAAGGGATAGAGAGCGCCAGCATCAGGATAATTTTTTGACTTCCAAAAATGCAGAAAAAACACTTTTGCCGGTTAGATAGTGACCGCGCCACTGTCCTTCCCAAGAAACGGAAGAAAAGTTTTTTGGTTCTTTTTTTCAAAAAAGAACGCCTTTCTTGTCTTTTTACCTCGTGACGACAGAAACCGGAACGCAGCATGAGTGATCTCTTCTCGGCCCTTCCTCCTTCGCCGCGCAAGGCCACGGCCGCGAAGGCGACCGACGAGGCCGCCGATTACTCGGCGCGCGACATCGAGGTCTTGGAGGGGCTGGAGCCGGTGCGGCGTCGCCCCGGCATGTATATCGGCGGCACCGATGACGTGGCCCTGCATCATCTCGCAGCCGAAATCCTCGACAACGCCATGGATGAAGCCGTCGCCGGCCATGCCAGCGCCATCGATGTGACACTGGCCGCCGGCAATTTCCTCACCATTCGTGACAATGGCCGCGGCATCCCGGTCGATCCGCACCCTAAATTCCCGCGCCTCAGCGCGCTCGAGGTCATCCTCACGACGCTTCATTCCGGCGGCAAATTCAACGGCAAGGCGTATGCGACGGCTGGCGGGCTGCATGGCGTCGGAAGTTCCGTCGTCAACGCGCTGTCGGCGGAGTTCGAGGTCGAAGTGGCGCGCGAGCGCACGCTTTGGAAGCAGCGCTATGCCCGCGGCAAGCCACAAACGCCGCTCGAAAATGCCGGCCCCGTGCAAAATCGCCGCGGCACTTTGATCCGCTTCCGCCCGGATCCGGAGATTTTCGGCGCCCTCACCTTCAGCCCGCTGCGGCTTTACCGGCTTTGCCGCTCGAAAGCCTATCTCTTCCGCGGCGTTTATCTGCGCTGGCGCTGCGACCCTAGCCTCCTCACCGGCGAGGCCGCCGAAGTCCCGGCCGAGGCCGAACTGCATTTCCCCGGTGGCCTGCGCGACAGCTTGGAGGCCGAACTCGGCGCCACTGCTTTGGTCTCGCAAATCTTCGCCGGTGAGGCCCAACTCCCCCCCCATCTCCCGGGCGTGCGCGGCGGCCGGCTGGAATGGGCACTCGCCTGGCGTGACGACGAGGACGGCTTTCTCCATTCTTACTGCAACACCATCCCGACGCCGCAAGGGGGCACGCATGAGGCCGGGTTTCGCGCCGCCCTCCTCAAGGGTCTTCGCACCTGGGGCGAGCAGCGCGGCAACCGCCGTGCCGCCCAAATCACCGCCGACGATATTCTCGCCCCGCTCTGCGCGAAATTCTCCCTTTTTCTTGCCGAGCCGCAATTTCAGGGCCAGACCAAGGAGAAACTGACCACCCAAGAGGCGGCGCGTCTGGTCGAGACCGGACTGCGCGATCATTTCGACCATTTCCTCGCCGGCGATCCGGCGCAGGCCGATCTCCTGCTCGGCCATCTCATCGAGCGCGCTGAAGAGCGGCTCCGCCGCCGCGAGGCCCGCGAGACGCCACGCAAAACCGCGACCCGGCGGCTGCGTCTCCCCGGCAAGCTCACCGATTGCGCGCGCGAATCCGCCGCCGACACCGAAATCTTCCTCGTCGAAGGCGATAGTGCGGGGGGGTCCGCGAAACAGGCGCGCGACCGCGAGACCCAAGCGGTGTTGCCGCTGCGTGGCAAGATCCTCAACGTCGCCAGCGCGTCCGCCGACAAGCTGCGGCAAAACCAGGAATTGCGCGATCTCATCGAGGCGCTCGGCTGCGGCAGCGGGTCACGCTTCGATGCCGCCAAGCTGCGTTATGGCCGCGTCATCATCATGACCGACGCCGATGTCGACGGCGCTCACATCGCCTCGCTGCTGATGACGTTTTTCTATCGCGAAATCCCCGAACTGATCCGCCGCGGCCATCTCTTCCTCGCCCAGCCGCCGCTCTATCGCCTGACACAAGGCGGCGTCTCGCTTTACGCGATGGACGATGGCGAACGCGACAAGCTCCTCAAAACCGCGTTCAAACCCGGGAGCAAAGTGGACATCAGCCGCTTCAAAGGGCTCGGCGAGATGCCCGCGAACATCCTCCGCCAGACCACGATGGACCCCAAGCGCCGCACGCTGCTCAAAGTCACCATCCCCGACGGCGCCGCCGCCGCCACCGAGGATCTGGTCGAACACCTCATGGGCCGCAAGCCGGAACTGCGTTTTCAGTTCATCCAGACCCACGCCCATGCCGTCGAGGCGCCCGATATCGATTAGTCTTGCCGCCGAAGGCGCCGCCCCCTTCCGCCTGCTATTTCGGTGCCATGCGGATGGCGCCGTCGAGGCGGATGGTCTCGCCGTTCAGCATCGGGTTGGCGATGATGTGCATGGCCAGCGCCGCGAATTCTTCCGGCTGGCCGAGGCGGCGCGGGAAGGGAATGCTGGCGGCGAGGCTGTCTTGGACCTCTTGCGGTAGGCCGCGCAGCATTGGCGTTGCGAAAATCCCCGGCGCGATGGTGCAGACGCGGATCCCCGCGCGCGCCAGGTCGCGCGCGATCGGCAGCGTCATGCCGACGATCCCGCCCTTCGATGCCGAATAGGCGGCCTGGCCGATCTGGCCATCGAACGCCGCGACCGACGCGGTGTTGACGATGACGCCGCGCGCGCCGTCGGCGAGCGGCGGCAGGGTCTCGGCGTCCGCCGCCATCAGACGGATCAGGTTGAACGAGCCGATCAGATTGACCTCGATCACGCGGCGGAAATCCTCGAGCGGCATCGGCCCGGCTTTGCCGACCACGCGCCCCGATTTGCCGATCCCGGCGCAGTTGATGAGAATCCGCGCCGCACCATGCTGGGCGCGGGCCTCGGCCACCGCCGCCTCGGCGCTTTCGGCGCTGGCGACATTGCAGGCGAGCGCGATGCCACCAATCTCGCTCGCAACCTCGGCCGCGCGCGCCGCGTTCATATCGAGAAGGGCGACCTTGGCGCCGGCCGCGGCCAGCGCCCTGGCCGTTGCCTCGCCAAGGCCGGACGCGCCACCGGTGACCAGCGCCGCGGTATTTTTGAGATCCATGATTTCCTCCGTGGTTCGTTGTCGAGGAGTCCGTGGCACGCGTTCCGGCAGCGGTCAATTGCCGTGCTGACACGGCTGGGCTAGACCGCGTGGCGCACAACGCGCCCCGTTTCGAGGCCCCGTTTCGAGGAATGTCGCCATGGCCGTGATGCCCGATCACTGGATCCGCGAAATGGCGGAAACCACCCGCATGATCGACCCGTTCGTCGAGACCCAGCGCCGCGACGGGGTGATCAGCTTCGGGCTTTCGTCTTACGGCTATGACGCCCGCGTCGCCCGCGCCTTCAAGATTTTCACCAATGTCGACTCCGCCGTCGTCGATCCCAAAGCCTTCAGCCCGCAAAGCTTCGTCGATCGTGACAGCGACGTCTGCATCATTCCGCCCAACAGCTTCGCGCTCGCCCACACGGTGGAATATTTCCGGATCCCGCGCGATGTCGTCGTCATCTGCCTCGGCAAATCGACCTATGCCCGCTGCGGCATCATCGTCAACGTGACGCCGCTGGAGCCGGAATGGGAGGGCCAGGTGACGATCGAGATTAGCAACACGACGCCGCTGCCCGCCAAGATCTATGCCGGCGAGGGCATTTGCCAGTTCCTGTTCCTCAAAGGCGATAGCCCCTGCGACGTGAGCTATGCCGACAAAGCGGGAAAATATATGGGCCAGCGCGGCGTCGCGCTGCCCAAGCTCTAGAGGATTAGGATGGATGTCAAGATGAAGGAGCTTCTTTTTCTGAAGAAAAAGAAGCAAAAAGACTTTTGTCCCGTTTTCTTGGGGGAGCAGTGCCGCAGGCACCGCGCAACCGGGGAAAAAGTTCTTTTTTTCAAAAAAGAACCCCTGTCATGGACCGTATCCTGATCCGCGGCGGCCGGCCGCTCGCCGGCCGGCTTGCCATCGGCGGCGCCAAGAACGCGGCGCTGCCGCTGATGGCGGCGGGGCTTTTGACCGAAGAGCGGCTGGTGCTGGAGAATGTCCCAGAGCTTGCCGATATCGACACAATGGCGAGCCTGCTTCTCGAAGCCGGCCTCACTCTCGAGCGCCAGGGCCGGCGTTGTGCGATCGGCGGGCGCATTACCCGCACCGAGGCGCCCTATGACATCGTGCGGCGGATGCGCGCCTCCGTCCTTGTGCTCGGGCCACTGCTCGCGCGCTGTGGGGAGGCGCGCGTGTCGCTCCCCGGCGGCTGCGCGATCGGGACGCGCCCGGTCGATCTCCATCTCAAGGGGTTGGCGCAAATGGGCGCCGACATCCGGCTCGAAGGCGGTTATATCGATGCCCGGGTCGCGGGCCGGCTGCATGGCGCCGAAATCGTGCTGCCGTTTCCCTCGGTCGGTGCGACCGAGAATCTGTTGATGGCGGCGACGCTGGCCGAGGGTGAGACAATCATCGCCAATGCCGCGCGCGAGCCGGAAATCGGCGATCTCGCCGCCTGCCTCAACGCCATGGGGGCGGAGATCAGCGGGATCGGCAGCGACCGCCTGACGATCACCGGGGTTGCGCGCCTCCATGGCGCGACGCACGCGATCCTTCCCGATCGGATCGAGACCGGCACCTATCTCTGCGCGGTTGGCGTGAGCGGCGGTGAAATCCTGCTCGAAGGCGGGCAAGCAACCCATCTCGCCGCCCTCATCCGGGCTCTTGGCGAGGCCGGGGTCGTGGTCGAGGAGACGGCGGCAGGGCTTTTCGCCCGACGGGTGGGGAAGCTCGTCGGCGTCGATGTCATGACCGAGCCCTATCCCGGCTTTCCGACCGACATGCAGGCGCAGTTCATGGCGCTGATGGCGGTTGCTGAGGGGGCGGCAATGATCACCGAGACGATTTTCGAGAACCGCTTCATGCACGTCCCCGAGCTCAATCGCATGGGGGCGCGGATCAATGTCCATGGCGCCTCGGCGATCGTGCGCGGGGTCGGCGGCGCGCTCTCTGGCGCGCCGGTGATGGCGACCGATCTCCGCGCCTCGGTCTCGCTGGTGCTCGCCGGCCTTGCCGCGCGCGGCGAGACCATCGTCAACCGCGTCTATCACCTCGATCGCGGCTATGAGGCGCTGGTCGAGAAGCTCACTGGCTGCGGCGCCGCGGTCGAGCGGCTCAAAGGGTGATCCCAGCGATGGGGCCGCATAGCTTCTTTTGTCTCGACGGCCATACCTGCGGCAATCCGGTGCGCCTCGTCGCCGGCGGCGCGCCGCTCCTCACGGGCGCGACGATGAGCGAACGGCGCGCCGATTTCATCGCCCGCTTCGACTGGATCCGCCGCGCCCTGATGTTCGAGCCGCGCGGGCATGACGTGATGTCGGGCGCCATCCTTTATCCCCCGCTCCGCGCCGATTGCGATGCGGCGATCCTGTTCATCGAAGTTTCCGGCGCCTTGCCGATGTGCGGCCACGGCACCATCGGGACGGTGACCATGGCGCTCGAACACGGCCTCATCACGCCAGCGCGCGAGGGCGAGGTGGCGCTCGACGCCCCGGCCGGGCGGGTCGTCGCCCATTATCGGCGTGAGGGGCGGTTCATCGAGGAGGTACGGCTGCATAACGTTCCCGCGTTCCTCGCCGCCGCCGATCTTCGCGTCACCTGCCCGGGTTTGGGCGACATCACTGTCGATATCGCCTATGGCGGCAATTTCTACGCGATCGTCGAGAAGCAGCCGGGTTATGACGGGCTCGAATCGCTTTCGGCTGACGCTATTCTCCGCCTGAGCCCTGGGCTGCGCGACGCCGTCAACCGCGCAATCGCCGTCACCCACCCCGAGGACGCGACGATCCGCGGGGTTTCCCACATTCTCTGGGCCGGCGCGCCGCGCGATCCCAAGGCAACCGCGCGCAATGCGGTTTTTTACGGCGCCCGCGCCATCGACCGCTCGCCCTGCGGCACCGGCACCTCGGCGCGCATGGCGCAGCTCGTCGCGCGCGGGCGGCTTCGGGTTGGCGACGAATTCATCCACGAAAGCATCATCGGCTCGTTGTTCGAAGGCCGCGTTGAAAGCGCCGCAACGGTCGGCGGTAAACCCGCGATCCGCCCGAGCATCGCCGGCTGGGCGCGCCTGCACGGGCTCAACACCATCCTCGTCGATCCGCGCGATCCGTTTTGGGCCGGGTTTCAGGTGGAATGAGAAAAAGAAAAACAAGAAAAATGTTCTTTTTTGAAAAAAGAACCAAAAAAAACTTTTACCTTTTGGGCAATGCCGTAGGCACTGCCCGTATCGCGGCGTTGGCCGCGCCGAGAAACCGGGACAGAAGTCTTTTTGCTTCTCTTTCTGAAGAAAAAGAAGGAATTTACTGACTGATTTAATTGTTATATCATAATTTGACTTGAGACAGGACACAGGCGGGGAGGGTCGGATGTCTGAACCATCGTCTCTGGCGGTGCCGGTGGCACCTCGCCAGTCGCTTTCCTGGCGTGGTGTCTTGCGTGCGGCCCGCAATAACCCGCTCCAGCTCTGGACCGATAGCGCCTATGAGCAGGACGTCGAAAGGCAGAGTTTTCTCGGCAAGCCGCGCCTTCTGCTCAACGCGCCCGATGCCATCCAGCACGTGCTCATTCGCGAGGCGAACCATTTCCGCCGCACGGCCCCCTCCATCCGGCTACTTCGCCCCTTCGTCGGACGCGGGCTTTTGCTCAGCGAGGGCGAACTCTGGCGCCGCCAGCGGCGGGTGATCGGGCCGACCCTCGCGCCGCGCGCTTTGCCGCCGCTGATGGGCGAGGCGGCGCGGGCGATCGCCGCCGCCCTGCCGGCGCTCGACGCCGCAGCCGCGGCCGGGGCGCCGGTCGATCTCCTGGCGGCGATGCAGGCTCTCGCCCTCAACATCGCCGGACGCTCAATGTTCTCGGTGGCGATGGAGATGTTCGGCGTCGAAATGCGGAAAATGTTCAACACGGCGTCACGAGACATCTCACGGCCGGATTTTTTTGACCTAGTGTTGCCGATCGGCATCCCGAGCCCGCGCGATGTTCGCCGCTGGTGGTTTCAGCGCCGCTGGATGGGCCTGATCAGCCGCATCATCGCCGCGCGCGAGGCGGCTGACGACAAAACCGGCGATGGCGCCGATCTCTTCGACCTTCTGCGCGCCGCCTGTGCCGGCGATGGCGCGGCGGGCCGCCGTCAGCTCCGCGACGAAGTGGCAACGATGATCATCGCCGGGCATGAAACCACGGCGCTGACACTATTCTGGTCGGCGATTCTCCTCGCCACCGCGCCGGCGGTGCAGGCGCGCATCGCCGCCGAGGCGGACGGTCTCGATCTCGGGCCGGAGGGCGCGCCGGCGGCGCTCGAGCGGCTCTCCTACACCCGCGCCGTGGTCAGCGAGGCGCTTCGCCTTTACCCGCCGGCAGCGGTGATCGTGCGCGAGGCAACCGCCGAGACGCGCTGCGGCGCCCTCACCATCCCGCGCGGGGCGCTGGTGTTCATCTCGCCCTGGGTGCTGCACCGCCATCGCAAGCTCTGGACAGCACCAGAGCATTTCGACCCCGAGCGCTTCCTTCCTGGTGCGCCGCCCGTGCCGCGCTTCGCCTATCTTCCCTTCGGCGCCGGCCCACGGGTCTGCGTTGGCGCCCAGTTCGCGCTCGCCGAGGCGACGCTGGTGCTGGCGACGCTCGCGCGACGCTTCGTGATCGAACGGCTGGACGCGGCGCCGGTGATGCCAGTCAGCGTAGTGACGACACAGCCCGATCGCGCGCCGCCATTTCGGCTTCATGCGCGATGAGTCTGCGGTTCGGCTGGCGTTGGAGCGGGGCGGGCCTGGCCCTCCTCCTGTTGATCGCCGCCGAGGCATCGCGGTCCTGGCTGCCGGGTGATCCCGCGCTGGCACGCCTGGTGCAGGCGACGCTGCCGGCGTCGCCGGGATGGGCTGAAGCCGTCTCCGCGCTCGGCGGTTTCCCGGCGGTGTGGCTTTTGCTGGTCGTAACCGCCGCCGGCGCCGCCTGGTTGCGCGGCGGGCGCGGCGTGGTCGCCGTCGCGCTCAGCTTCGCTGGTATGGTGCTGCTCGACCGGCTGTTGCGCCACCTCGTTTTCCAGCCGCGGCCGGGGCCGGGGCTCATTCGCGTCGTTGGCCATCCGCCCGGATCGGCCTTCCCTTCCACTTTCGCCCTGTTGTTTGGCGCGACGATCGGGTGTTTCCTATTCTGTGCGGCGTCGCGGCGGCGCTGGCTCTGGGTCGTTGCCGCCGTTCTGGCGCTCGTGCTCGGCTTCGCGGCACGGATCGCGCTGGGCGCCCACTGGCCAAGTGATGTGTTGGTCAGTTATTTCGCGGCGCTGCTGTGGAGCGGCGCGGTCTTGCGCAGCATGAAGAGCGCGGCGAGCGCGGAAAGCGCGAGCCCGGCCGACACCAAAAGCGCATAAAGCCCGAGCCGGTCGAGGATCAGGCCGAACAGTAAGGGCGCCAGCGCCTGCGCCGCGCGCGCCGGGGCGCCGAGCCAGCCGGTGCGCGCGCCATAGCCCTCGGGGCCGAAAATCGCCAGCGGCAAGGTGCCGCGTGCAATGGTGAGAATGCCGTTGCCGGCGCCATAAAGCAGCGAAAACGCGACCGCCAGCGGTGCCCCCCACAGCGCCAGTAGCGCCGCGCCCAACGGGTGCAGCGCGGTCGCGATCCGTGCCGGGATCAGCGGATGGGTGCGGCGGAGAAACAGGAATTCGGCGATCCGCGCCATCACCTGCGCCGGGCCGACCAGCGCCGCCGCACCGATCGCCGCCGCCGGGCTCGCCCCCGCCATCTCGAGAAGCTGCGGCAAATGTGTCGCCATCGCGCCGGTGACGAACCAGGCGCTGGCGAAAACATAGGCAAGCAATACCATCTCGCGGCGCTGATCGCGGGGCTCCCCCTCATCGGGCTTGGGCGCTGGCGGTGGTGCGCGCGGCACCAAAAACGCGTTCAGCGGCAAGCCGAGCACGAGATGCAGCCCGGCCCAAGCGAGGCAGGCGCCGCGCCAGCCGAAATGCGCGGCGAGCACGGCACTGAGCGGCCAGCCGACGGTGGAGGCGAAGCCGGCGAACAAGGTGATCCCGGTGATCGGCCCGCGCGCGGCATTGCCGTAAAGCCCGGCAAGCGTCGCGAAGGCCGAATCATAGAGCCCGAGCGCCATACCGACGCCAACCACCGCCCAGGCGGCAAACAGCGCGACCGGCCCATGCGCCAAAGCCAACGCGCTTAGTCCGGCGATGAAGACGAGGTTGGAGGCAATCAAGATCGGCCGCCCGCCGCGGGCATCGATCGCCCGACCCACCGCCGGCCCGCTCACCGCCGCGATCAAAAGCGAGGCGGAGACCGCGGCGAATACTGCCGTCCGGGTGGTTCCCGTTCCCTGCGCCATCGGGGCGGCAAGAATCGCCGGCAGATAATAGCTCGATGCCCAAGCCAGCGTTTGCGTGGTGCCGAGCGCGAAAATCACCTGCCAGGTGTGGGCTCGCGCGCTCACCCGCCCGCGAGCGCCGCTTCCACGCCGGCGGCCAGGGCAAACAGCGCCGCGTCCGCCATCGTCTCGCCAACCAGCATCAGCCCCGCCGGCGCCTCGCCCGGCGAATGGCAGGGCAGGCTGATCGCGCAGCGGTCGAGAAAATTGACCAACGAGGTGTTGCGCAGCGTTTGCAGATTGAGACGCTGATAGGCGTCGTCATCGGCGACATCGGCGATGCGTGGCGGCGCGATCGGCACCGTCGGCAGTATCAGGGCATCGAAGTCAGCGGTTTCGGCATCCATCGCCGCGATGATGCGCGCCCGCGCCGCCAGGAGATCGACGTAATCGGCGGCGCGAGGCTCTGCCCCCCGCAAAATCCGGGCGGCGACCCGCGGGTCATAGAGGGCTGCGCTCTCGGCAAGCAGCTGGCGATGCCAGGCATAGGCTTCCGGGGCGCTGAACCCGCCCAAGCGGTTCGCTGCTGGAATGTCTTCGAGCGGGGGGAAAACGCGGCTCTCGATCCGTGCCCCGCGATCGCGCAAGACCGCGCAGGCGCGCTCGAACGCGTGGGCGATCGCCGGGTCGAGGCCGGCCATCGCGTGCCCTTCCGGAATCGCGAAGCGCCGTCCGCTGACCGGAAGCGGCGCTGGCGGCTTGGCGGTGATCGCCCCCGCCATAATGGCATCGAGAATGGCGCAGCAGGCAACACGCGGTGCCAGCGGCCCGACCGAATCGAGGGTTTCCGAAAGCGGCAAGACGCCGTCGCGCGGGATCCGCCGCGCCGTCGGCTTATAGCCGGTGATGCCGCAAAACGCCGCCGGAATGCGACAGGAGCCACCGGTATCGGTGCCGATCGCCGCCGCCGCCATGCCATCGGCGACGGCAACCGCCGAGCCCGAGGAGCTACCGCCCGGGACATGCCCGATCTCCCGCTGCCAGGGGCTGCGCGGCGTGCCGTAATGCGGGTTGAGGCCGAGGCCGGAATAGGCGAACTCGGTCATGTTGGCGCGGCCCATGGGGATGAAGCCGGCGGCGATCAGGCGCGCAACAATACTGGCGTGGGCCGCAGCCGGCGGCGCCGCGGCGAGCACCCGCGAGCCCGCCGGGGTCGGTTCGCCGGCGATATCAAAGAGATCCTTGAGCGCGATCGGAATGCCGGCGAAGGCCGAGGGCGCCCTTCCTGCCGCGCGCAGCCGATCGATCGCCTCGGCGCTGGCGCGCGCGGCCTCGGCATGGACTTTGATGAAGGTCTGCGCCCCTTCGCCGGCGGGGTCTCCGATGCGCGCGAGCGAACGTTCAACGAGGGCGCGGGCGGTGAGTTTGCCATCGGCGAGGCCGGCGGCGAGATCGAGCAGGGTTTCCATGGCCGGAATCCTGCCTCGCGCTCAGCGCGGCGTAAAGAGGGCGCCGGCACCATCGGCGCCCTCTGTCATCCTCCGATCAGACCGCCCATGGCCGCAAGTTCGGCGAGGTGGTGGTCGGCATCGCCAAACAAAAGCTCGATCATCGTCATGCGCTTGAAATAATGGCCGACTTTATATTCCATCGTCATGCCGATGCCGCCATGGAGCTGAATCGCTTCCTGGCCGACTTTATGGCCCGAACGCCCGATTTGGATTTTCGCCGCCGCCATCGCGCGGCGGCGGTCGGTGGCGTCCGCTTCTGCGGCCATCATCGTCGCGAACATCGCCATGCTGCGCGCCTGCTCGATCGCAACCAGCATATCGACGGCGCGGTGCTGCAAAACCTGAAATTGTCCGATGGCGCGGCCGAATTGCTTGCGGGTGCGGAGATAATCGAGCGTCACTTCATGCATCGCCGCCATCACCCCGACCGCCTCGGCGCAGAGCGCCGCGATCGCCTCATCCACCACCCGCGCGATGACGGGAAACGCCTCCCCCGGCACGCCGAGCGGTATCGCTTGCGTGTCGCTCAACGAAATTTCCGCAGCCCGCGTGGCATCCTGCAAGGCATAGCCGCGCCGCGAGACGCCCGGGGCTTTGGCATCGACAAGGAAAAGCCCGATCCCGTCATGCGCGCGCTGCGCGCCGGAAACACGCGCGCTGACGATCAGCCGATCCGCGTGTTCGCCGGCGAGGACAAGGGATTTCTCGCCGCTGACGCGCCAGGCGCCGGCGCTTTCGCGCGCCGCGGTGGTGACATCGGCGAGATCGTAACGCGCCTGCCGCTCGGCATGCGCGAACGCCAGGCGGAGCGTGCCGGCGGCGATCGCCGGGATCAGCTCGGCGCGCTGTGCCGGGCTCGCCGCGTGGCGCAAGAGGCCGCCGGCGAGCACCACGGTCGCGAAATAGGGCTCGAGCACGAGGCCGCGCCCGAACGCCTCCATGACGATCATGGTCTCGACCGCGCCGCCGCCGAACCCGCCATCGGCCTCGGCGAACGGCAGGCCGAGAAGCCCCATTTCGGCGTATCGCGCCCAGAGATCGGGCGAAAACCCCTCGGGCAATTTGAGATATTTCTTCCGTTGCTCGAAATCGTAATTTTGGAGGATGAGCTTTTCGACGCTATCCTTGAGCAGCGATTGTTCTTCGCTAAGATCGAAATCCATGTTTCCCTCAGAGCCCGAGAATCGCCTTGGCGATGATGTTGCGCTGGATCTCGTTCGAGCCGCCATAGATCGAGATCTTACGCCAGTTGAAGTAGGTGGGGGCGGCGGGGGCGGCATAATCCGGGCCGATCGGCGGCTCGTTCCAGCCTTCTTCGAATTGCGGCTGATAGGGCATGGCGTAAGGGCCAACCACGTCCATGAGCAATTCCGTCGTCGCCTGCTGGATTTCCGAGCCCTTGATCTTGAGGATCGAGGAGGCGGGATCGGGCTTGCCGCGGGCGCCGCGCCGCTCATTGGCAACCACCCGCAACTGCGTCAGCTCCAACGCTTTCAATTCGACCTCGACGGCGGCCAGCTTTTCGCGAAACCGCGGATTATCGATCACCCGTTGCTCGCCGACGCGCTCGAGAGCCGCGAGTTCCTTGATACGCCGGATGCGTTCTTTCGAGGTGCCGACGCGGGCGATGCCGGTGCGCTCGTTGCCAAGCAGGAATTTCGCGTAATCCCAGCCCTTGTTTTCTTCTCCGACGAGGTTTTCAAGCGGCACCTTGACATCGTCGAAGAACACCTCGTTGACCTCATGCCCGCCATCGATGGTCTGGATCGGACGCACCGTGATTCCGGGCGATCGCATGTCGATCAGCAGAAAGGAAATGCCTTCCTGCGGCTTGGCAGAAGGATCGGTGCGCACGAGACAGAAGATCCAATCCGCATATTGCGCGAGCGTGGTCCAGGTTTTCTGGCCATTGACGACGTAATGATCGCCATCGCATTTCGCACTGGTGCGCAGGCTCGCGAGATCGGAGCCCGAGCCTGGCTCGGAAAATCCCTGGCAAAACCAGATATCGATATTGGCAATCTTGGGCAGGAACTCGTGTTTTTGCCGCTCATTGCCAAACATTGCGATGACCGGCCCGACCATGCTGACATTGAACGGCAGCGGCGGCGGCACGTTCGCCTGCTGCATCTCATCCTGATAGAAATAGGTCTGGATCGGGCTCCAGTCGCGCCCGCCCCATGCCTTCGGCCAATGCGGCACCGCAAGCCCGCGCGCGTTCAGAAAGCGCTGCGAGACAACCATCTCATCACGTGAAAGATGGCGTCCTTCGCTCGCTTTGCGCCGGATCGCCTCGGGAAACTCGTTGCGAAAGAAATGCCGCATTTCGTCGCGAAATGCGATCTCTTCCTTGGTGAACGCGAGGTCCATGAGCGAAACTCCCAGATGAGAAAAGGCAAGAGAGACTCTTCTTTTTCTGAAGAAAAAGAAGCAAAAAGACTTCTGTCCTTTGGGCAGTGCCTGTGGCACTGCCCGTTTCGCAAAGATAGGACAAAAGTTTTTTGGTTCTTTTTTTCAAAAAAAACTCTTCCTTAGAAAATCTCGAACAACCCGGCCGCCCCCATGCCGCCGCCGATGCACATGGTGATGACGGCGCGCTTGGCGCCGCGCCGCTTACCCTCGATCAGCGCGTGCCCGGTCATACGCGAGCCGCTCATGCCGTAGGGATGGCCGATGGCGATCGAGCCGCCATCGACATTGAGGATATCGTTGGGAATGCCGAGCCGGTCGCGGCAATAGAGCACCTGGCTCGCGAAGGCCTCGTTAAGTTCCCAAAGATCGATATCGTCCATCTTCAGCCCCTGGCGCTGGAGCAGGCGGGGGACGGCGAAGACCGGGCCGATGCCCATCTCATCAGGCTCGCAGCCAGCGACGGCGAGACCGCGAAAGGCCCCGAGCGGCGTCAAGCCACGGCGCGACGCTTCGCGGTCCGACATCACGACGCAGACACTGGCGCCGTCGGAGAGCTGGCTCGCATTGCCGGCGGTGATGAAATGCTCCGGCCCGCGCACCGGCTTCAACGCAGCGAGCCCGGCGAGCGTAGTCTCCGGCCGATTGCCCTCATCCTGCTCAAGGGTCACGGGATGGTGGGAAACGGCACCGGTTTCCTTATCGACGACGGCTTTTACCGTACTCATCGCGACGATCTCCTCGGCGAGCCTACCTTCCCGCTGCGCCGCGGCGATGCGTTGCTGGCTTTGCAACGCGTATTCATCCTGCGCCTCGCGCGAGACTTTATAACGGGCGGCGACGATATCGGCGGTTTCGATCATCGGCATATAGATCGCCGGCTTGTGCGCTTCTAGCCACTCATTGCGGGCATGATGGCGATTGGCGTGGTCTTGCACCAGGCTGATTGATTCGAGCCCGCCGGCGACCGCGACCGGCACGCCATCGACGATGACGCGCTGAGCGGCGATCGCGATCGCTTGCAGACCCGAAGAGCAAAAGCGATTGACCGTCATCGCCGAGACGCTAACCGGGAGCCCGGCGCGCAACGCCGCCTGGCGCGCGATATTGCCGCCGGTCGCCCCTTCCGGCATGGCGCAGCCGAGCACCACTTCCTCGACGTCGCCAGGCTCGATTCCGGCGCGGCTCACGGCGTGGCGGATGACATGGCCGCCGAGATCGGCGCCATGCGTGAGATTGAAGGCGCCGCGGCCGGCTTTGCCAATCGGCGTGCGGGCAGTGGCGACGATGACGGCTTCGACCATGGTGGGCTCCTCTCTATGACGCCGGCGCGGGCGCGCCGGGGGTGTGTTGGCTCGCTTCTTGCTCGATCAGATCCCGTTTGGAAAGTTTGCCGACCGGGGTGCGCGGCAGGCTGGGCCGAAATTCGAGCGCCGTCGGCAATTCGTGGCGCCCGAGCTTGTCGGCGAGAAAGGCGCGCAATTCCTCGAGCGTGAATGGCTCAGCCCCCTCGCGCAAGGTGACGAACGCCTTCGCCGCCTGGCCGCGATAGGGATCGGGCACGCCGATCACGATGACCTCGGCAACCGAAGGGTGCTCATAGATAGCGTTTTCGATCATCGTCGGATAGACGTTGAAGCCGCCCGAGATGATCATATCCTTCTTGCGATCGACGAGAAAGAATTGACCTTTTTCGTCCATATAGCCGATATCGCCGGTCAGGAGCCAGCCATCGACGAAAGCGCTCTCGGTTTCTTCCGGCCGTTTCCAATAGGCTTTGGTGACATTCGGTCCCTTGATGCGGATTTCGCCGCGCTCACCGGGAGGAAGAACGCGGCGCGGATCATCGAGGGCGACGATGTCCATCTCGATCCCCGGCAATGGCACGCCGATCAACCCCGCGGTATAGATCTGGCCGGGCATCAGCGAGGTACCGGCGGGTGCGGTTTCGGTCATCCCCCAGCCGCCGCCGAGGCGATGGCCGGTAAGCTTCTCCAGCCGCTCAGCCACCTCTTGCGGCAACGGCGCGCCGCCGGAACCGATCGACCGCAGCGAAGACAAATCATATTTCTCGATGTCGGGATGATTGGCGAGCGCGATCCACATCGTCGGCACGCCAGGGAAATTGGTCGCGCGCTTTTCGCTGATGTCGCGGAGCGTGGTTTCCGCATCAAAGCGAATCCTCAACAACTGCTCGACGCCGTTCCTAATGCCAAGCAAAAGCACATTGGTCAGCGCATAGATATGAAAATAGGGCAAAACGCCGATGATTTTATCATCCGGCCGCGATGCCCGCCCATTTCCGGCAAGCCAAGCATTATAAATCGCGACGGCGCTGGTGAAATTGCCATGCGTGAGCATCGCCGCGCGCGGCAGACCGGTGGTGCCGCCGGTATATTGCAAAACGGCAACATCATCGGACGTCAGAGACGGCCACGAGGGCGGCATCGGCGCCTCGCCCAAGGTTGCGAAGTCGATCGCGCCTTCGGGAAGCGGCGAAAGCGGAACCGGGAGTGCCCCCCAGGCGTCGGCGGTGCCGACCACGAGATGCGCCGCAACCCCGTCCCGCGCCAATATAGCCGCGTTTGTCAATAAGTTCGCGAGATTGGCGGTGACCAGAATGCGCGACTCGCTATCCTCCATCTTATATCGGAGCGCGCGCGGCGGGTCGAGCGGCGAGAGATGGACGACACGTGCGCCCGTGCGGAGCACCGCGAAAAACGCGATCGGATGATAAGGAAGATTGGCGAGATAAAGCGCAACCGAGCGCCCGGGCCCGGCGCCCAAGCGGGCAAGGCCGGCGGCGGCGCGCGCGACGGCGGCACCGAATTCCGCAAAACTCATGCGATGACCGTTGAATTCGAAAGCCGGCCGGTCGCCATAGGCGGCGACCGCCTCGTCGAGCATGTCCGTCAGCGTGCCGGCCGCGATCTTCGTCCCCCAGTCGAGGCCCGGCGGATAGATCGCTTCCCAGGGATGCGGACGTGAGCCGCTCATCGCTGCGCCCCTTTCGTCAAACGGCGATGGTCTGCACCGGGAGATCCGCGAAACCTTGGCCCGATGCCGCCAGTTTTTCGAGCAAGGGCGCCGGCTTCAAGGTTTTGTCAGGGCTCGTTGCAGCGTAATGGGCGAGCCGATCGCGGATCTGTGGCAAGCCGACCTGATCGGCGTAAAACATCGGCCCGCCGCGCCAGACCGGCCAGCCATAGCCATAGATCCAGATGATATCGATGTCGCTCGCGCGCATCGCCATGCGTTCCTCGAGAATGCGCGCGCCTTCATTGATCATCGGATAGATCATGCGCTCGGTGATTTCGGCGGCATCGATCCGGCGGCGGGTAATGCCGCGTTTTTCCGAGGCCGCGAGAATGATTTTCTCGACCTCGGGATCGGGCATCGGTGTGCGCGAGCCCTTCTCATAGCGATAATAGCCGGCGCCGGTTTTCTGGCCGAAACGCCCAGCTTCGCAGAGCGTGTCGGAAATTTCCGCTGTCACCCCGCGTGCCTTGCGGATGCGCCAGCCGACATCGAGCCCGGCGAGATCGCCCATCGCGAACGGGCCCATCGGAAAACCGAAGGCAAGCACTGCGGCATCGACATCCCAAGGCAGCGCGCCTTCGAGCAACAGCATCTCCGCCTGCGTCGTACGCCGCGCCAGCATGCGGTTGCCGACGAAGCCATCGCACACGCCGACCACCGACGTCACCTTGCCGATACGCCGGCCGATGCCGAGCGCCGTCGCCAGCGCCGTAAACGAGGTCTTGCGCGCGCGGACGATTTCAAGAAGCCGCATGACATTGGCGGGGCTGAAGAAATGCATCCCGAGCACGTCCTCGGGGCGCTTCGTCACCGCGGCGATTTGGTTGATGTCGAGCGTCGAGGTGTTGCTCGCGAGCAAGGCGCCTGGCTTGGCGAGGCGATCGATCTCGGTGAACACACGGCGTTTGAGATCCATCTCCTCAAACACCGCCTCGATCACGAGATCGCCCTCGGCGACGGCGCCGAAATCGATCGTGCCGGAAATCTGTGCCATGCGTTTGTCCATCTCCGCCTGGGTCAGGCTGCCGCGCGAGATCGCGATGCGGTAATTCTCGGCGACCCGGTCGAGCCCGCGGGTTAGCGCCGCCTGCTCGGTTTCGATCACCCGCACCGGAATCCCGGCATTGGCGAAACACATGGCGATGCCGCCGCCCATCGTGCCGGCGCCGATGACGACGGCGCGGGCGATCGGCTTTTCCTTGGTGTCGGCCGGCATGTCGGGGAGCTTCGCGGCCTCGCGCTCGGCGAAAAAAACGTGGCGCTGAGCTTTTGACTCAGGGCTCCCAAGCAGTTCCATGAACAGCGCCAGTTCCTTTTTCTGCCCCTCCTCGAAAGGCATGGTGACAGCGGCGCGCACGGCGTCCACACAGGCTTTCGGCGCTGGCAGACCGCGCAGACGCTGGAGCTGCTTTGCGACCGCGCGGTCGATGACGCTGGGATCGGCCTTGGCGGCGGCGAGCTTGTCGTCGCGATCGCGCACGCGCGGTGGTTTTCCCCCGGCCTTCATCACCTCGCGGGTGAAATCGAGGGCGGCGGCGCGGAAATCCCCCTCCAAAACGGCATCGAGCGCGCCCATGGCCAAGGCTTTTGCCGCCGGCACCGGATCGCCGCTGACGATGATCTGTGCCGCAACCTCCGCGCCGACCAGGCGCGGCAGGCGCTGGGTCCCGCCGGCGCCGGGCAGCAGACCGAGCTTGACCTCCGGCAGGCCGACGCGCGACCCCGGCGCCGCGACGCGATAATGGCAGCCGAGCGCCAGCTCAAAACCGCCGCCGAGCGCAAGCCCACTGATCGCGGCGATCACCGGCTTTGCCATCGCATCGAGGAGCGCGATGACGTCGATCAGGCTCGGCGGCTGGCGTGGCGTGCCGAATTCGCTGATATCGGCGCCGGCGGAAAAGGCGCGCGCGGTGCCAATCAGCATCACCGCCTTCACCGCACCACTGTCACGGGCTTTTTCGATGGCGGCGACGAGGCCGCTCCGGAGCGCGTGGCTCAGCGCATTCACCGGCGGATTATCCATCGCAATGATCGCGATCGCGCCGCCGTCTGTGGTTTCGTAAGTCACCACCGCATTGATATTGCCCATGATCATTTCCTCCGCCGTTCTATCTTGTCACACTTCTAGCCATTCCTGACGAATTTTTGCATTCGCCGAAAATTCGGCCGCCGTGCCCTCGAACACGATGCTGCCATGACCCATGATATAGAGCCGCTGGGCGAGTTCGAGGGCAATCGCCAGTTTCTGTTCGACGAGCAGGATGGTAACCCCGCGCCGCGCCACCTCGGCGAGGAGATCGCGCACCCGCGCGACCATCATCGGCGCCAGCCCCTCGGTCGGCTCATCGACCATGATCAGGCGCGGATTGCCCATCAGGGTGCGGCAGATGGTGAGCATCTGCTGCTCGCCGCCCGAAAGCGCGCCGGCCGGCGCCGCCGCGCGCTCGCCAAGGCGTGGGAACAAAGCATAGGCGTCGGCCAGCGCAAAGGCCGCTTGACCTCGACGCACGCCGCGCTTCTCGCCGAGCAGCAGATTTTCGGCGACCGTGAGATCGGGGAAAATGGCGCGATCCTCGGGGACATAGCCGAGCCCGCGGCGGGCGATCTCATGGGGCGCGAGGGTGCTGATGTCCTCGCCCTTGAAGCGGATCGCGCCAGCGCGCGTAACCCCGCCCATGATCGCCTTCAGCGTCGTCGAGCGGCCGGCACCATTGCGCCCGAGCAGGGCGACGATCTCGCCCTCGCCGATCGCAAGCGTAACCCCGCGCAGAACCTGGCTCTTGCCGTACCAGGCGTCGAGGTCGCGGATCTCGAGCATCATGTCAGAACCTCCGCCGCGGCGCCAAGATAGGCGGCGCGCACCCGCGCATCGCCGCGCACCGTCTCCGGCGGGCCGGAGGCGATCACCCCGCCATCGGCGAGCACGGTGATGGCATCGGCGAGGTTGAACACGACGGAGAGATCATGCTCGATCATCACCAGCGTGCGCCCGGCGGAAAGCCTGCGCAGCAGCGCGACGGCGCGTTCGGTTTCGGCGCGGCTCATGCCGGCGGTCGGCTCGTCGAGCAGGATGGTATGCGCACCGCCGACGAGGGCGAGGCCGATTTCGAGCGCCCGCTGCTCGGCATAGGCGAGCGCACCGGCAGCGACATTGCGCCGCGGGCCGAGATCGAGAAGAGCCAGCATCTCCTCGATGCGCGCGGTAAGGTCGGCGAACCCGTCGATCCGGCGCCAGAAGGCATGGCCGCAGCCGGAGACGCGCATGCCGGCGATGCGCAGATTCTCGAACACCGAAAGCCGCGGAAACAGGCTCGTCACCTGAAAACTGCGGGCGAGGCCGCGGCGGAAAATCGCGTGCGGCGAAAGCCCGGTGATGTCCTCGCCCGCGAGCCAGACGCTGCCGCGATCGAGCCGGAGGCGGCCAGTGATGAGATGAAACAGCGTCGATTTACCCGCACCGTTGGGGCCGATGATGGCATGGCGGGTGCCGGCCGGAATGTCGAGCGAGACATCGCGCAGGATCGAGGTCGCGCCAAAGCTTTTATAAAGCCCGCGGAGCGACAGGGCGGGCTCGCTCATGAAACGCCCCTCGCCGCGTGCGCCGCCGCCTCCTGCCAGGCGGCGCGCGCCGGCGGCGCAAGGCGGTGGAGAAGAACGGCGCCGAGGAGGAACAGAGCCAGCGGGATCAGCCATTGCGCGGGTTCCGTCGGCTGAATGGCGAGGCCGAACAGGCGCCCGGCCTTGGCGCCGCCGCGCACGGCTTGCAACCGGTAGGCGAGTTCGGCGAGCCCGACCACCCCCGCAAGCGTCAGCGCCATCGCCGGCAACAGCGCGAGATAGGGGGCAAGCAACCGCGCGCCGCCGCCGGCACGCAGGATCGGCGCATGGCTTTGGATGATCCCGGATATCCCCCCCGGCGCCCAGAGTACCATGGTGACAAAAATCAGCCCGGAATAGAGCTGCCAGGCGTCAGTCACGGTGCCGAGCGCGACCTGCAGCAGCGTCACCACCACGGCGCCGATCACCGGCCCGGAAAATGTTCCCACACCGCCGATATAGGTCATCAGCAAAACCGCGCCCGAGGCCGCCGAACCGATATTGGAGACGGTCATGATCTCGTCGTTCAGCGCCTGCATCCCGCCCGCGACCCCGGCGAAGATCCCGGCGAGGAGAAAGGTCAGAAACCGGATGCGCGCCGGGTCGTAGCCGAGAAAATCGACCCGCAGCGGATTGTCGCGGACGGCATTGGCCAGCCGCCCGAGCGGCGTCCTCGTCACCCCCCACATCAGCGCCGCGGCGATCATGGCCCAAGCCGCGAGCACGTAGTAGATCTGCAGCGCCGAGCCGAAATCAAAGCCAAATAGCGCCGGGCCAGCCGAGCGGTCGCCGGAAACCCCCTCCTCGCCGCCAAACCATTGCGGGATCATTACTACCAGGGCGACGGCGAGTTCGGCGATACCGAGCGTGATCATCGCAAACGAGGTGCCTTCGCGGCGTGTCGCGAGCCAGCCGGCGGGAAGGGCTGTGAGCCCGCCGCCAACGGCGCCAGCGAGCGGCAAAAACACCACCGGGAGCGCCAAACCACCATCGACCAGCTTCAAGAGATGCAGGCTCGCAAAGCCGCCCAGGCCGAAAAACACCGCATGCCCGAAATCGAGCATCCCCGCCTGGCCAAGCAACATGTTGAAGGAGAGCGCGAAAACGATGGCGATCGCCATGCGGTTGAGAAGCGAGAGACCAAAGCCACTGGCGAGCCAATGCGGCGCGACGGCGGCGATCACGATCGCCGCGCCCCAGAACAGGGCGGCGCCGCGCACGCCGCGGCGCATCCCGCTCTTGCCGGCGCTGGCGATGGCGAGAGGGTCCGCCATCTCAATCCGCCCGCGCGCCCATCAACCCACGCGGATTGAGCGCAAGCAGAAGGACCAGCATGAGATAGGGTACCGCCGGCGCGGCATGGGCGATGGTGAGTTGGCCGAGCGCGCCATGCGGGTCGAGCGGTAAGCCGATATGGCCGAGCACCGAACCGAGCGGCGCATCAAGCGTCACTGACGCGGTCTGGACGAACCCGATCGCGAGCGAGGCGATCAAGGCGCCGGGAATCGACCCGAGCCCGCCCATGATGACGACGGCGAAGACGATCGGGCCGAGGGCATCGGCCATGCCCGGCGTCGTCGTGAAGACATTGCCGCCGATGACGCCGGCGAGCCCGGCGAGCGCGCAGCCGGCGCCGAACACCAGCGTGAACACACGCGGCACGTTATGGCCGAGCATCGCCACCATGTCGGGATGGGTCAAGGCGGCGCGGATGACGAGGCCGAGCCGGGTGCGCGCGAGCGCGGCATAGAGCCCGGCGAAGATCGCGACCGAAACCGCCATCATGAACAGCCGATAGGCCTGATACTGAATGCCGCCGAGGGTGAACGCGGGGAAATCGAGCGCCGCCGGCACGCGATAGGGCGCCGCCGTCCGCCCCCAGATCAGCGGCACAATCTCGCCGATGATGAACGCAAGCCCGACGGTGAACAAAAGCTCGGCGAGCTTGCCATGGCGATGCACGGCACGCAGGCCATACCGCTCGACCGCGACGCCAAGGACACCGACGAGAAACGGCGCGATCACCAGCGCCGGCCAGAAACCGAGCCCGACGCTGATCGTATAAGCGAAATAGGCGCCAAGCATGTAAAAGCTGGCATGGGCGAAGTTGAGGACGCCCATCATGCCGACGATCAGCGTAAGACCGCTCGAGAGCATGAAGAGAAGCAGCCCGTAAACCAGGCCATTGAGCAGAACGAGAAGGATTTCCTGCATCAAAACTGGCCTTGTTCCCGCGGCCGCGCTCAGCCCGGCGCCTTCATTGCGCAGGTGGTGGGGAGGCGCGTCTCCTCGGCGTCGAAGCGCTTGATGGTCTTAAAGCCGAGCGGCACGCCGGGGAACATATGCGGCATGTCCGGCGCCAGGATCGAGACATACATCGGCTGCAGCAATTGATGATTGTCGGCGCGGATCTCTTCGTGGCCGAGGGGGGTGTCGAACTTCATCCCGGACAAGACTTTTCCGACCTTGAGCGGGTCGGAACTGTCGGCCTTCTTCATCGCCGCGGCCAGCGTGTCGATCATGTCGACGACCCGCCAGTAATAGAAATTCTCGTTGTATTTGGCTTTGAACTCGGCCGCCATGCGGTCGATCGCGGGGGCATCGACATTCTCGTGCCACTCGCTGATCTGGGCGTCGCCCTTGCCGGCCATGCCGACCGCTTGCACGGTTTCGCGAGCGCCGAGATAATAGGTAAAGAAGGTTGCGGGAAAGCCGGTATCGGCGGCGGCTTTGACGAGCAGCGTGAGATCGGCGCCCCAGGCGCCGGTGACCACCGCATCGGCGCCGGCGGCACGCATTTTGGCGATATAAGGGGTGAAATCGGTCACTTTGCCGAGCGGCACGCGTTCGGTGCCGACGATCGCAAGATCGGCACGTTTGCCGCCGATCATCGCGACCGCTGCTTTTTCCACCGATTGCCCAAAGGAATAATCCTGGTTGAAAACATAGACTTTATGGATGTTGGGGCTCGCGACAATATAGTCAGCAAGCGCTTTCATCTTCATGTCACTGTCGGCATCGAAGCGGAAATGCCACCAATTGCATTTCTCGTTGGTGAGCGCGGGATCGACGGCGGCATAGTTGAGATAGAGCACGGCATGCTCGGGATCGCGGCGGTTGTTTTTCGCAGTGGCGTCCGACAACGCGAAGGCGACCGAGGAGCCATCGCCCTGAGTGATGTAGTGGATGCCGTCATCGACCGCCTTGCGGAACATGGTCAGCGACTTTTCCGGGCTCACCTCGTTATCCATCACCACCAATTCGAAGGTGCGGTTGCCGGCGGCGTGGGCGGCATTCACCCGGTCGATGGCGAAGCGGAAATGCTGCTCGCCGAGCCGGCCGGTCGACGCGAACGGGCCGCTCATCGGGTCGATATAGGCGATCCGCACAACCTCATCGGCGCGCGCGGTCACGGCCGGCCCGGCGAGCAGGGCCCCTGCCGCGACGGTGCCGAGCACAACGGCTTTGGTAAACTTCATCTCCGCCCTCCCTCGTCATTTCTGTTCGTTCGTGGTTTTCAGCCGGTCGCTCGCCGATCGGCCTTGCCAATGAAACGTCAGCGATCTTCTATAGGGGACTTTGTCACCGGCCAAGGAGGCCTGTCAATGAACGCCTCTTCACTTATAGGGAAGGAAGATAACGTGATGCACGAAACGTTGCCGCGGCGCGTGGCGAAAGCGGACGCCCGTCGATGAGTTTGCCCCCTTCCCTCGCGGCGCCGCTCGCGCTGCCGGCGATCGCCGCGCCACTCTTCATCATCTCCAATCCCGATCTCGTCATCGCGCAGTGCAAATCCGGTGTCATCGGTGCCTTTCCCTCGCTCAATGCCCGCCCGGCAGAAAAGCTCGGGGAATGGCTCACCCGGATCAAGGCCGAGCTTGCCGCGCATGACGCAATGCTGCCGGAGGTGCGAGCGGCGCCGTTTGCGGTCAATCTCATTGTGCATCGTTCCAATGACCGGCTCGCGCATGATCTCGCGGTGTGTGTCGAGCATCGCGTGCCCATCGTCATCACGTCGCTCGGCGCGCGCGAGGAGGTCAATGCCGCGATTCATTCCTATGGCGGCATCGTTTTGCACGATGTCATCACCAATGCGTTTGCCCGCAAGGCGATCGAGAAGGGGGCGGATGGCTTGATCGCGGTCGCCGCCGGCGCCGGCGGCCACGCCGGGCGCTTGTCACCTTTTGCCTTGGTGCAGGAAATCCGCGCCTGGTTTTCCGGCCCGCTCGCGCTTTCGGGGGCGATCGCGACCGGGGCCGGCGTGCTCGGCGCGCAAGCAATGGGCGCCGATTTCGCCTATATCGGCTCGGCCTTCATCGCGACCGAGGAGGCCAACGCCGCCGAGGCCTACAAAGCGGCGATCGTCGCCGGCGCCGCCGAGGATATCGTCTATACCAATCTCTTCACCGGCGTGCATGGCAATTACCTCCGCGCCAGCATCATCAATGCCGGGCTCGATCCCGACCATCTGCCCGAATCCGATCCCTCGAAGATGAATTTCGCCTCCGACCGCACCAAAGCGTGGCGGGACATCTGGGGCTCCGGCCAGGGGATCGGGGCGGTGCATGCGGTGGTGCCGGCGGCGGCGTTGATCGCGCGTTTGCGGCGCGAATACGAAGCGGCGCGGGCGCGCCTGTGCCAACATTCTTGAGGGATGGTTTGCAAAGGCATTGCCTTTGCTGGGGGTGTAGGGGGCAAAGCCCCCTGCGTTCCTCGTCTTTGCTCAGGTGGCCTCAGCGAGCCGGTTCGCGAGCGTTTCGACGACATTCTCGAACATGGCGCTGGTCAGCCGGCCGGTTGAGGTATTGTATCGCGAGACGTGGTAGCTGTTGGCGAGCATGAGGCCGTCTGGCAAAGCGTGGATCGCGCCGTGGCGGAAGCGGTAGCGCGCGAGTGGCACGCCACAGGCTTTGAGAACGGCGGTGTGGGCGACGACGCCGAGCGCCAGCACCGCCTCCAGCCGCATCATGTTTTTCAACTCCGCGACCAGAAATGGGTTGCAGGCGTTGATTTCCGCTGGCTGCGGCAGGTTGGCGGGCGGGGCGCAGCGCACGGCGTTGACGATGCGGCAATCACGGAGCTGAAGCCCGTCATCGGCGCGCGCGTCGTAGCGACCTTCGGCGAAGCCGAAGCGGAGCAGCGTCTCATAGAGCAAGATTCCGGCGTAATCGCCGGTGAACGGGCGTCCGGTGCGGTTGGCGCCGCGCAGGCCGGGCGCGAGCCCGACCACGAGCAGTCTCGCATCGCGCGACCCAAAACCGGGGACCGGTGCGTTGAACCAAGCGGGTTCGGCGTCACGGTTGGCGAGGCGATAGGCGACGAGGCGCGGGCAAAGCGGACAGTCGCGCCCGGGCTCGGCATCGTCGTCATCGGCCAGCGCTGTCCGGCGCTCGGGCTTAGACATCGTCATGCGGCGCGCCGTCAATGCCGCCATGGCGCCCGGCCGGGCGGGGACGAGGCTCGGTTTGGCGGCGGGTGAATTCCGGCGCGATATCGGCGATTTCGATGAACTGGTCGGCCTGGCGGCGAAGCTCATCGGCGACCATCGGCGGGCTGGTGCGGATCGAAGACACCACCGAGACGCGCACCCCGCGGCGCTGCACCGCTTCCACCAGGCGGCGGAAATCGGCATCGCCGCTGAAGAGAACGGCATGATCGATGCGCGGGCTCAGCTCAAGCATGTCGATCGCAAGCTCGATATCCATGTTGCCCTTGACACGGCGGCGGCCAGAGGCGTCGGTGAATTCCTTGGCGGGCTTGGTGACCAGGGTATAGCCGTTATAGGCGAGCCAGTCGGTCAGCGGCTTGAGGGGGGAATATTCCTCGGTCTCGAGCAGCGCCGAATAGTAATAGGCGCGGATCATGTGCGAGCGGTTGCGGAAGAATTCCAGCAGGCTGCGATAATCGACGTCGAACCCGAGATTGCGCGACACCGAATAGAGGCTGGCGCCGTCGATGAACAAAGCGAGACGCTCGGAGGCGACGAAATCCATGACTTCAAATCCTTTCCGCACTACAATAGGGTATCCCGCCTCGCGGGAGACGATCCGGCCGAATACGATACGCCTTACCGCCCCAAGGGAAAAGAGCGCGCATGCGAATGAGACAAGGGGGTGGCGATGATTTTGGTCGCGATCGGGGCTAATCTGCCGGGTCCGGGCGGCATGGCGCCGCGGCAAACCTGTGAACGCGCGCTCGCCGAGGTCGCGCGGCTGCCGGGATTGACGCTGGTTGCGGCGTCGCCCTGGTATGAGACCGCGCCGGTGCCGCCTTCCGGCCAGCCGCCTTATATCAATGGCGTCGTCCGTCTCGCTGGCGCTATTGCGCCGGAGGCGCTGCTGGCTGCGTTGCAGGCGATCGAGGCGCGGTTCGGGCGTGTCCGCGGCGTCGCCAACGCGGCGCGCACCCTTGATCTCGACATCATCGATCTCGATGGACACCGCCGCGCCGCGCCCGACCCGATCTTGCCGCACCCACGCGCCCATGAACGCGGTTTCGTGCTTGCCCCGCTCGCCGATATCGCCCCGGACTGGCGGCACCCGGTTCTTGGCGAGAGCGCGTCGGCGCTGTTGGCGGCCTTGCCGGCGCAGGCGATACGAAGATTGCCGCCGCCGGAAGCCGCGATGAGCGTGGCCGCCCCAGGCTTTCGCGGGCACTGGGGCGAGGCCTGATCAGACGGCGCTCTGAACGAGGCCGGCGCTCGCCAGATCGCCTCGTGGCGGCAGCGGCGGCGGTGCGGCGGCGCGCTGCGCTTGCAGCCCTTCGATCATGTCGCGATTGACGGCGATCAGCGGATCGAGTGACAGATCCTCGCCCATCGCGCGGGTGCTGTATTGCATCGCCCAGATGCCGAGGTCGGTGAGATTTTGCTTGAGGTCCGCGGGAAGCTGATTGGTTTCCAGCGCCAGATCCTTGACGATCGCAGACCACAGCCGCTGGTTGTGAAACAGCGCGCTGATGCGGGTCTTCGCGTCCGCGGTCTTGGCGTTGGCGAGCATCGCGTTGGCGTTCGAAAAAATCAGGATTTCGTTATCCTGGGGGGTCGCGGTGAAGCGGCGGGCGGTTTCGTACTGCGCGAGATTACGGTTCATGATGGGTTTCCGTCTTCCATTCTGGAACGCGCCAAGAACGGCCGGGCCCTGGGCCCGGCCGCTTGTTCAGGCGTTGGTTACTGGAACAGGTTCAAGAGAACCTGCGGCTGAGCGTTGGCGATCGAGAGCGTGCGGATGGCGAGCTGCTGTTTGGTCTGCAGCGAGTTCAACTGCGCGCTTTCGGAGGCCATGTTGGCGTCGATCAAAGCCCCGGAGCCGGTGGTGAGCGAGGTCGAAAGCGAGGAGGAGAAGTTCATCATCCCCGTGACTTCCTGTTGCGTCGCACCGATCTGCGCGGCGATGCCATTCATCGTGCCAATGGCATTCTGGACGATGGTGATCGCCGCCGAGCCGCCGGAGAGGGCGGTTTGGCTGACCCCGGCCTCGTTGGTGGTCGAGCCCGCGGTGTAGGCGGTGCCGGCCGCTTCCCAAGCCGAGCCGGTGCTGGAGACATTATTGCCGGCGATCGTGAGATTGCCGTTGTTGCTGAGCGAGGCAGCGAAGCCGCTCTGCTGGAGCGAGTTGATCAAGGCGCCCACCGCCGCCATCGGCGAGGTGCTGGTGCCCATGATCACGTTGGTCAGATAGTTGGTGCCGCCGCTGCTGTTCGTGCCGAGCGTGTAGCCGCTGGGGGCGGCGCTCGGCGTGGAGCCCGTGGTCTGGAACTCGAAGACCCAGTTATTGGTGCCGTTGGAGAGCTGGAGATAATCTCCCGCGGCCGGCGCATAGCTGCTGTTGAAGCTGTACTGAAGCCCACCCGACGTGGAGGAAAGGTTGGTGAGCCCGAGCGCCTGCGTCATCGAGGTACTACCGCCAAGCTGGTTGCCCACCGAGAGCTGCCCACCGGCATTGATCGTATCCTGGATCACCATGGTGTCCGTGGTGACGCCGGTGGTGCCGGTGGTGGCTAGCAGATTGACCCCGTTGAAGGTCGCGTTGTTGGCGAAATTGTCGATATTACTGAGGATGTTGTCGATCTGGGTGTTCATCGTCGACGTCGAGATGCCGGTCTGCTGCGCTTGCGTCACGGTATTCTGCAGCGTCGCGAGCTGGCTCGAGATCTGCGAGCCGGCGGCGGCGGCGACCCCGAGCACGGAGTTGCCGAAGGAAAGATTGTCTTGAACCGCAGTCAAGCCGGCGATATTCGCCTGCATGGTCTGCGAGATCGAGTAGACGGCAGGATTGTCGCTCGCGCTGCCGACGAGAAGGCCGCTCGCGATGACGTTCTGCGTGTTGTTCAGGGATTGCTGCGTCGAATCGAGCGATTGCAACGCCGCCAGGGCACCGACATTGGTGTTGATGGAAAACGACATGGGTGTGTCTCCTTTTTGTGAGCTACCCCGGAAGGATCGGCGAAAATGCTTAAGGGAATGTTTATAAAAACGAGGCATTATCCCGCGACATGAGGCACGGTTCGAAAAATCGGCGTCGCGTCGGCGCCAGGCGTGATGTCAGCCCGCCCCGGCCGGGCCGCGGGCGGCGCCCGATCAGGGCGGGCGAGACGCGAGCGGGGAAGGACTGAACGCATGTCGGGAATTTCCGGGCTGCCGATCATCCCGATGTATGAAACCTACATCAAGAACGAAACGAAATACGCGGACGCCGCCGCCAAGGCCAATCCGGCGACCCAGTCGGCGGTGAGCTATTTCCAAAGCGTCGCCTCGACCCTGACCACGCCGCAGGCGCTGCTCAAGAATTACCGCGCGCTGCAAGTGGTGCTCGGCGCGTTCGGGATGAGCGGCTTGATCAACGAACAGGGTATCCTCAAGCAATTGCTGACCCAGAACCCGACGGCGAAAAATTCCCTGGTGCAGCAGATGGCGAACCCCGCCTATCTGCAATTCGCCAATGTCATGGCGAACTGGAATCCGCCGCCGCTCTCCAACGCCAAAACCGTCGCGAGCATCGTTCAGAATTACGTCACCAACCAGTTCGAGGTCAGCGCCAACCAGCAAATGCCGGGGATGCAGGCGGCGCTCTATTTCACCCGCAATATCGGTTCGGTGACGACGATCCCGGAGTTAATGTCCGACAACACCCTGCTCGGCGTGGTGCAGACCGCGCTCGGCCTGCCGATGCAATTCGGCCTGCTCAACTATAATCAGCAGGTCAGCATCCTGAGCCAGCAGGTGGATCTGAAAAAATTCCAGAACCCGAGCTACGTCAACCAGTTCGTGCAGAAGTACCTGGTCCTGAACCAGGAGAACAGCGCAAGCAGCGGCACCACCAACCCCCTCGTCAACCTCATCGGCGGCACCAGCGCGTTCAGCAGCGGCACCAGCAACCCGCTCGTCAACCTCATCGCCTGACGCGGCGCGATCAGGCGCCGAGAACCCGCCCAGCCACCGCGTCGAGTTTCGCCATCAAAGCCGGATCGCGTGCCTCGGGCGCGGTGATCAGCGCGTGATCGAGAGCGTGGCCGCAGCCGGCCGGACAAGGCGGACGCTCCGCCCCGAGCGCCGGCACCAGCGCCGAAACCAGCCCCCGCGCGTGCTCGGCGTTCTCCAAAAGCACCCGCACCACCGCCTCCACCGTCACGTGATCATGCTCGGGATGCCAGCAATCATAATCAGTGACCATGGCGACGGTCGCGTAACACATCTCCGCCTCGCGGGCGAGCTTCGCCTCCGGCATGTTGGTCATGCCGATCACGCTCGCACCCCATTGGCGATAGAGCGCGCTCTCGGCCTTGGTGGAGAATTGCGGGCCTTCCATCACTAGATAGGTGCCACCGCGCGTGACCGGCAGCCGCAGATCGCGCGCGGCCGCAAGAAGGGCATCGCCAAGCCGCGAACAGACCGGATGCGCCATCGAAACATGGGCAACGCAGCCCTCGCCGAAAAAACTCTTCTCGCGCGCGAAACTGCGGTCGATGAACTGATCGACGATGACGAAATGCCCAGGCGGCAAATCCTCGCGCAAACTGCCGACGGCGGAGAGCGAAATCACATCAGTGCAGCCGGCGCGCTTCAAAGCATCGATATTGGCGCGGTAATTGAGATGGCTCGGCGACAGGCGATGGCCGCGGCCATGGCGCGGCAAAAACACGCAACGCACACCCGCAAGGCGGCCGAATAATAGCTCATCCGAGGGCGCGCCCCACGGCGTCTCGATCTTGCGCCAGTGCCGCTCGGCAAGCCCGGCGATGTCATATAACCCAGAGCCGCCAATGATGCCGATCACCGGTTCCACAGATGCCGTCATGGGATTCTTTCTCCTCGCGTCAGTCGCGTTTTCGCCCGAACCGCCGATCGCGGTCAAATCGCCTGGTTTGTTTTCGGGCATGGCTTGAGCTAGAAAGGAAAAAATGTTCTTTTTTGAAAAAAAGAACCAAAAAACTTTTGCCCGTTGGGCAGTGCCTGCGGCACTGCCCGCGCCGAGAAAACGGGGAAAAAAGTCTTTTTGCTTCTTTTTCTGAAGTCAAAAGAAGGTTTTATAATAAATCTGGAGTAATTATGCGGCAGATCATCATCGGCAACTGGAAAATGAATGGCACCAAGGCGCTGGTCGAGGCGATGGCGCGGGAAGTCTCCTCCCGCGCCGCATCACTCGCCTGCGATCTCGTGCTCTGCCCGCCGGCGACGCTGATCGCGCCGCTCGTTGCGGCCCTTGGGGACGCGCCGGCCAAGGTTGGCGGGCAGAATTGCGATGCGCGGGCGAGTGGCGCCCATACCGGCGATATCGCCGCCGCGATGCTGCGCGAGGTGGGGGCGAGCCACGTCATTCTCGGCCATTCCGAACGCCGCACCGATCATGGCGAGAGCGATGCGCTAATATGCGCCAAGGTTGCCGCGGCGCGGGCGGCGGGGCTCACGCCGATCGTCTGCGTCGGCGAGGATGAGGCGGCGCGCCAGGCGGGGCGGGCGGAGGCGGTGGTGATGGGCCAGCTCGCCGCCTCGCTCCCTGCGGATTTTGCCGCCGCGCCCACAGGGCTGGTCGCGTACGAGCCAATCTGGGCGATCGGCAGCGGGCGGACGCCGACCGCAGACGATATCGCCGCCATGCACGGCGCCATCCGTGCCGCGCTCGGCAAGCGTTTTGGCGCGGCGGGCGGCGCGATCGCCATTCTCTATGGCGGCTCGGTCAAGCCCGGCAATGCCGCCACCGTGCTCGCGCTTGCCGAGGTCGGCGGCGCCTTGGTCGGTGGCGCAAGTCTCGTGCCCGGCGATTTCCTCACGATCGCCGCCGCCGCCGCGCCGGCGCTTGGCAGGGCGCCCGGCGCGAGCTAGAACCCGCCCGCCCGCACGAGGATCGCCCCGCGCGCGCGCGAGGATCGCCGATGACCAATGTTTTGATCATTTTCCATTTGTTCGTCACCATCGCCCTGATCGGCATCGTGCTGATCCAGCGGAGCGAAGGCGGCGGGCTCGGCATCGGCTCCTCGCAGGGCATGGGCGGGCTGATGAGCGGGCGCGGCACCGCCAATCTGCTCACCCGCGCGACCGCCGTTCTCGCGACGTTGTTCATGGGGATCGCCCTCGTGCTCGCGCTGCTCGACCGCGGCGCCGGCAGCAGCGGCCGCGGCTTACTCGATCTCTCGCCACCGCCGGCGGCGACCGCGCTCCCCGGCCCGCCGGCAAAAGGCGTCACGCTGCCGGCCGCGCCGGCGCCAACCACCCCGGCGCCGGGCGCGAATACGCCCGCAAAACCGGCCGCGCCACCCGTGCCGACCAACTGAGACCACGGCGCATGTCGAAACCGGTTTCCATCCGCCGCGCGGATGGTCTAGACTGAACGCCCATGACGCGGTTCGTGTTCATCACCGGCGGCGTGGTCTCCTCCCTCGGCAAGGGCATCGCCTCGGCGGCACTGGGCGCGCTTTTGCAGGCGCGCGGCTATTCCGTGCGGCTGCGCAAGCTTGACCCCTATCTCAATGTCGATCCCGGCACGATGAGCCCGTATCAGCATGGCGAGGTCTTCGTCACCGACGATGGCGCCGAGACCGATCTCGATCTCGGCCATTACGAGCGCTTCACCGGCGTCGCCGCGACCCGCGCCGACAACGCCACCACCGGGCGGATCTATGCCGAAGTGATCGCACGCGAGCGCCGCGGCGATTATCTCGGGGCGACGGTGCAGGTCATCCCGCACATCACCGACGCCATCAAGGACGCGATCCTGCGCGAGACCGAGGGGCTCGATTTCGTCCTGGTCGAAATCGGCGGCACCGTCGGCGATATCGAGAGTCTGCCGTTTCTCGAAGCCATCCGCCAGCTCGGCAACGAATTGGGGCCGGCGTGCTCGATGTTCGTCCATCTCACGCTGGTGCCGTATATCCGTTCCGCAGGCGAGCTGAAAACCAAGCCGACGCAGCATTCGGTCAAGGAATTGCTCAATGTCGGCATCCAGCCGCATATGCTGCTTTGCCGCTGCGAGCGGCCGATCCCCGAGAATGAGCGGCGCAAGATTGCCCTCTTTTGCAATGTCCGCCCGGATGCGGTGATCGCGGCGCTCGACGTCGATACCATCTATGCGGCGCCGCTCAGCTATCACGACGAAGGCATGGATCGCGAGGTTTTGCGCCATTTCGCGCTGCCCCTCGAGGCCGCGCCGGATCTCAAGCGCTGGCGCGATATCGTCGCGGCGATCCGCGCGCCGGAGGGCGCGGTGCGCATCGCCGTCGTCGGCAAATACATGAATCTGCTCGACAGTTATAAATCGCTCGCCGAGGCGCTGGTCCATGGCGGCATCGCCAACCGGGTGAAGGTCGAGCTCGACTGGATGGACAGCGAGATTTTCGAACAGCCCGATGCGGTGCTGCGTCTTGAGGGTGTGCATGGTATTTTGGTGCCGGGCGGCTTCGGCGAGCGCGGGACGGAGGGCAAGATCGCCGCCGTTCGCTTCGCCCGCGAACGCCGCGTGCCGTTTCTCGGCATCTGTTTTGGCATGCAGATGGCGGTGATCGAGGCGGCGCGTCATCTCGCCGGCCTGACCGACGCCTCCTCGAGCGAGTTCGGCCCGTGCGCAACGCCGGTGGTCGGCCTGCTCACCGAATGGCAGCGCGGCAACGCCATCGAGCGCCGCTCCGCCCAAGGCGCGCTCGGCGGCACGATGCGGCTCGGCGCCTTCCCCGCCCGCCTCGCCGAGGGCTCGCTGGTGCGCGCGGTTTATGGCGGCGCGGCCGAGATTTCCGAGCGTCATCGTCATCGCTACGAAGTCAATATCGACTATCGCGATCAACTGGAGCGGGCTGGTCTGCGGTTTTCGGCGCTCTCGCCCGATGGAGTGCTGCCCGAAATCGTCGAATATCCCGACCACCCCTGGTTCATCGGGGTGCAGTTCCACCCCGAGCTGAAATCGAAGCCATTTTCGCCGCACCCGCTCTTCGCCGATTTCATCGCCGCCTCGGTGCGCCAGGCACGGCTGGTATAGGAGAGGGGCGCGATGGCCGAAAACAGCGTTACCGTCGGCCCGGTTATCGTCGGCAACCACCTCCCCTTTGCGCTGATCGCCGGCCCCTGTCAGATCGAGAGCCGGGCGCACGCGATCGAGGTCGCCGACGCGCTCGTTGCGATGACGCGCACACGCGAGATTCCGCTCATCTACAAAAGCAGCTTCGACAAGGCCAACCGCACCAGCCTGGCTGCGGCGCGCGGCGTCGGGATGGCAGCGGGCCTTGAGATCCTCGCCGAGGTGCGGGCGCGGTTCGGCATTCCGGTGCTCACCGATGTCCATGATGCCGGCCAGTGCGCGAGGGTGGCGGCGGCGGTCGATGTCCTGCAAATTCCCGCTTTTCTCTGCCGCCAGACCGATCTTTTGCTCGCCGCCGGCGAAACCGGTGCGGCAATCAACGTGAAAAAGGGCCAGTTCCTCGCCCCTTGGGATATGGCGCATGTCGCCGCCAAGATCGCGAGCACCGGCAACCACCGCATCCTACTCACCGAGCGCGGCGCGAGTTTCGGCTATAATATGCTGGTGAGCGATTTCCGGTCGCTCCCGATCATGGCCGAAACCGGCTATCCGGTGGTGTTCGATGCGACCCACTCGGTGCAGTTGCCGGGCGGCGCCGGCACCGCCTCGGGCGGCGAGCGCCGTTTCGCGCCGGTGCTTGCCCGCGCCGCACTCGCGGTCGGGGTCGCGGCGGTTTTCATCGAAACCCACCCCGATCCCGATCACGCCCCGAGCGACGGGCCGAACATGATCCCGCTAGCCGCCATGCCGCCCCTGCTCGCGCGGCTCAAGGCGTTCGACACCCTCGCGAAGTCACCCGCCTCGGCGCTTACGCCCGCGCAGGGCGACTCGGAAAGGGCTTAGCCAGCGCGATGTGAGACGCGGCGGCGGACGGCGGCGAACGCGCCGAGAGCGCCGCCAAGCAATGCCATCGAAGCTGGCTCGGGGATGTTGGCGTTGCCGGGGACACCAGCATTGTTAGCCACGACCATGCCGGTGATGCCGTGACCGCATCCGCCGTTCGAGACCCCGAGGCAGACATCGGCGCCAAAATAATTACCATTCCCGTTGGCAATGAAATCGGCGAGGGTGACGTTGTCGATAGTGAAGCTGAGTGGCCGCCCGGTATAAGGCGTGCTGCCGCCGCTCCCACAGGTCGTGGTGCTGCAATCGATGGCGTAATCCCACGTGCCGGCACCGCCGGTGTGTAATGAGCCCGCGGACGAAGAGACCAGGGAGAACCCAGAGGTTATGGAAGCCGCCGGCACGGTTATGGACGGCGCATTGGCCAAATCCCAAGTCAGCGCGTAGCCGGCGCCGGTTTTGACGAAGCCGACCCCCGCGGCCAAAGACACGGTGACCGTGACGTCAGAGCCGCCATTATCGTTCAAGGCGACAGTGCCATAGGTCGACGGCAAGGAAGACGTCCCGCTCCCGACATAGTCGTTCAGTGTGTAATCGAGCGTGCCCGCAATGGCGGGCGCCGCCGCGACGCCAAGGCCGCCGACCGCAAACAGGAAGGCCGCCGCAAGCTCGCCGAGGCCGCCCATACGCCTCTCGCTGCGCGCTATCTTAGAGATCTGCCGGCTCATTTCACTCTGCTCCTCTTGCTTCCTTGCCCGCGCACCTCGTCACGTCATCGTGCGCCTCGCCGTATTCCGTCGCCTTTTTGGGCGGCCTCGTTTTTTCTCGCGCATGGCGACAGCAAACGTTAATTATTCGCTAATAAGCCGGTAACGCACAGCGCGTCAAGATTATTTTTTATACGTTGCCGTCGAGGCGCGGCCATGGCGAAGCCGCCCAAGAGACGTTTCTTAAAAAAACAACCATTCATTATAACATACGAACGACAGCAAGGAGGCGCGCAAGAGTGCCGGAATCGGCTTGGCCAGTGATCGCCTCGGGGCGCCAATGGCGCTGAAAGGCGCGCAACACGGTCGACAGCGCAGGATCGAGCGCGCCTTCCGGGGCGACGCGATAGCCGATTTCGGCGAGCGCGGCGCGGACATCGCGCAGGCTTTCGGCATCCCGCACCACGCCACCAGTGCCGAGATCGGGGACACCCTCGGGCCAGAGCCCGACGCCATTCTGCGCCAGCCCCTGCCAGTCGAATTTCTCGCCCGGATCGCGCTTGCGTTCCGGCGCGATATCGGAATGCCCGACGATATTGCGCGCCGGCACCGCGTGGCGGGAGAGAATATCAAGGCAAAGATCGCAAACCACCGCGAGTTGCAGCACCGGAAACGGCGGATAGAGCGCGTCGTGCCCGGGGTTGACGATTTCAATGCCGATCGCGCGGGCGTTGATATCGGTCGCGCCGCGCCAATAGGCGATGCCGGCGTGCCAGGCGCGGCGCGCCTCGGGCACCATGCGCCAGATCCGCCCATCCTCGGCGACGACGTAATGGGCCGAGACCTCGGCTGCCGGATCGGCGAGCCGCGCCAGCGCCGCCTCGGCGCTCGCCATCCCGGTATAGTGAAGCACGATCATGTCGATCGTGGTCGCTTGCGGGCGGGCGTCGTGATTGGGGCTCGGGCGATCCTCGATCCAGAGGCTCACAGGCCACGCTCGCGCTTGATGCGGTCCCAGGCAGCGTTGATACGGCTGGCTTTTTCGCTCGCGCGCGCGATGAATTCCGCCGGCACACCGCGCGCGGCGAGACTGTCGGGGTGATTTTCGCGCATCAAGCGGCGCCAAGCGAGATGGACTTCTTGGTCGCTGGCGCTGGCGTCGATGCCGAGGACGGCGTAGGGGTCGTCCGCGTCCCCCCCCGGGGGGCGGGCGGCGCGGCTGCCGGCGATGCCGGTTGCGCGCTCCCAAGCGGCGCGGCCGAGGCCGAATCCCTGATGCACGCGGGCGAGAAACTCGGTCTCCGCCATGTTGATCGGGCGGTCGGCGCGGGCGATGGCAAAAAGCGCGACGAGTACGTCCTCGAGCACGCCGCGATGGCCGGCGAAACTTTCGCCGAGCTGGTCGGCATAGGGCTCGAAGCCCTCGGGGCTGTCACGCGCTTGGTCGAAGAGGCGGCCGATATCGCGGACAGAGGCGGGCGGGATGCGGAAATGCTGGCGGAAAGCGTCGATCTCGGCGCGGACCACCGGGCCATCGCATTTCGCGAGCTTGGCGGCGAGGACGACGACGGTGATCGCGAAAAGCTGCTCGCGCCGGCCGAGCAAGGCGGCGACACGGGCCGGGTTGAGCGGGTTGAAGCCGCCGCGCGCCGATTTGAGGCCATTGACGCCCTGCCCGATCGCGCCCGTATCGGCAGCATGGCCGAGTGCCGCCCCGACCACCGCGCCAAACGGGCCGCCCATGGCGAACCCGGCGACCCCGCCGATGATCTTGCCCCAATATCCCATACTTCGGCCCTCTAGCATGGCCGCCGTGCGCGGCGCAAAATGGCGTCATTCCGCGCCCGCCCCACGCGGATGTGACCAAGCGGCCGCGTCGCCCGTCCTGGAACGCATTGCCTTCGCCATCTTTTCAGGGTTATCGCGGGGCGTGCCGGGGTTGCCTCGGTCAGGCGAACTTCCTAGGGTTCGCACGCCTCTCTTCGCGCCCGCCGGCGTTTTCCTCGGCGCGTCGTTCATTGGCCACAACAAGGATAGGGAATTTCGCATGTTCAAGAGTTTTCGGCTCACCGCGCTGACCGCGCTCGGTGTTCTCGCGCTCGCCGGATGCAGTGCGTTCGGCGGCGGCGAATCCTCGAAACCAGGCGTGAGCGACGAGCAGAGTCTGGTGGATAGCGCGACCCATACCGTCGGCGTGATGAAGACGGCGGCGGCGGCGAAGGTGACGCCGTTGTTACAGAAAGCCAAGGCGGTGGTCATTTTTCCCGACATGATCAAGGGCGGGATCGGCATTGGCGCCTCGCACGGCAAGGGTGTCCTGCTCGCGCGGACCGGTGGCTGGAGCGATCCGGCGTTCTATGATTCGACCTCGATCTCGCTCGGCGTGCAGATCGGCTTGGAGGAAAGCTCGGTCGTGATGTTCGTCATGACCGACAAAGCCTATAATAGCATGCTGCAGACCAGCACCTTCACGCTGAAGGCACAGGGCGGGCTTGCGCTCGCCGATCTGAACACGGCGACGCAGGATCAGCTCACTGGCGCCGATGTCGTGATCTGGTCGAAGTCAGAAGGCGCGTTCGGCGGTCTTGCGCTGGCTGGCTCGGACATCTCCCAGAGCCCGGATTATGACAAGGCCTATTACGGCAAGGCGGTGACGGCGAAGGAAATCATTGCCGGCCAAGTGAAGAACGACAAAGCTAACGCCCTGATTTCGGCGCTCGGCAACTGATGTTCAGGAGCGGCAGTGCCATCGGCACTGCCGCAACGGCCGAAAGTTTTTTGGTTCTTTTTTCCAAAAAAGAACCTCCTTGACTTCACCTTACTCGCGCCGCTCGGGCAGCTAATTCGTCTTCAGCGCAGCGAGGAAAGCAGATTGCGGGATTTCGACTTTGCCGAACTGGCGCATCCGTTTTTTACCTTCCTTCTGCTTCTCGAGGAGCTTGCGCTTGCGCGAGATATCGCCGCCATAGCATTTCGCGGTGACGTCCTTGGCGAGCGCGCCGATGGTTTCGCGCGCGATCACCCGGGCACCGATCGCCGCCTGCACCGCGATTTTGAACAATTGTTTCGGGATCAGCTCCTTGAGTCGCAGGCAGATCGCCCGCCCGCGAGCCTCGGCGGCAGCGCGGTGGGCGATGAAGGCGAGGGCATCGACCGGCTCACCATTCACCAGGATCGAGATCCGCACGAGATCGCTCTCGGCATAGCCGTCCATCTGGTAATCGAAACTGGCATAGCCGCGCGAGACCGATTTCAGGCGGTCATAGAAATCGAAAACGACTTCGTTGAGCGGCAGGCGATAGACCGCCATCGCGCGGTTGCCGACGTAGGTGAGATCGACCTGCTGGCCGCGTCGCTCGTTGCAGAGGGTGAGGACAGCGCCGAGATACTCGTCCGGCACCATGATGGTCGCCTTGATCCAGGGCTCCTCGATATGATCGATGACGCTGCCGTCCGGCATGTCGGCGGGATTATGCAGATCCTCGATGGTGCCATTGGTGCGATGGATGCGATAGACCACCGAGGGCGCGGTCGCGATGAGATCGAGATCGAATTCCCGCGCGAGGCGTTCTTGCACGATCTCGAGATGCAAAAGCCCGAGGAAGCCGCAGCGAAAGCCAAAACCGAGCGCGGCCGAGGTTTCTGGCTCGTAATGGAAGCTTGCGTCATTGAGGCGGAGCTTGCCGAGGCTGTCGCGCAATTTTTCGAAATCATCGGCGTCCACCGGATAGAGCCCGCACCACACCACCGGCACTGAGGGCTTGAAGCCGGGCAGCGGCGTTTGTGCCGGATGGCGATCATCGGTGATCGTGTCGCCGACCCGACAATCCGCGACCGTTTTGATCCCGGCGGTGATATAGCCGATTTCGCCTGGGCCGAGATCGGCGACCGGCTGCAAGCGGGGCGAAAAGACGCCGGTCTGCTCGATGACATGGACGGCGCCGGTCGCCATCATGCGGATGCGCTGGCCGCGCGCGAGCCGCCCGTCTTTGACCCGGACCAAGATGACGACGCCAAGATAGGGGTCATACCAGCTATCGACGAGCAGCGCCTTGAGCGGTGCCTCGGCATCGCCGCTGGGCGGCGGCAAGCGGGTGACGAGGGCTTCGAGCACGCCTTCGATGTTGAGCCCGGTTTTGGCGCTGATCATCACCGCGTCCGATGCGTCGAGCCCGATCACGTCCTCGATCTGGGCGCGCACGCGCTCGGGCTCGGCGGCGGGGAGATCGATCTTGTTCAGAACCGGCACGATTTCGTGCCCGGCCTCGATCGCCTGATAGACATTGGCCAGGGTCTGCGCCTCCACCCCCTGGCTTGCATCGACGACCAGGAGCGAGCCCTCGCACGCGGCAAGGCTGCGGCTCACCTCATAGGCGAAATCGACATGGCCGGGCGTGTCCATGAGATTGAGGACGTAGGTCTTGCCGTCCTGTGCGCGATAGCTGAGGCGGACGGTCTGGGCCTTAATCGTGATGCCGCGTTCGCGCTCGATCTCCATGGTATCGAGCACTTGGGCCGTCATTTCACGGTTGGAGAGCGCGCCGGTGGCCTCGATCAGGCGGTCGGCGAGGGTTGATTTGCCATGATCGATATGGGCGATGATGGCGAAGTTGCGGATCAGTTCGAGTGGTGTTTCGGTCATGGAGCGCGACATAAGCAGTTTTCGCGCCGCTGTCAGCCGTGATCTCGGGGGTGCGATCTTGGGGACGCAATCTCGGGGCGAGTTTTCGATCCGGCCGCCCGCTCGCGCAAAATTTCATCTCGCGCCGGCTATGAAAACGCCTAGGATGAATGCCGCTTACGATGACCCTTTCAGGTATAGAGGATAAAACCATGGCCAATGCCAAAAAACCCGGCGAAGCCCCGTTCGGTGGCGTGTTCGGGGAGATGAAAATGCCGCAGATGCCCGATATGGAGGGGCTGCTCGGCGCCTATCGCCGTAATATCGAGGTTTTCACCATGGCCAACCGGATCGCGATGGAGGGGGCACAGGCGGTGGCGCGGCGCAACATGGAAATCCTGCAGCAGAACATGGCCGAGATGAGCGAGGCGGTGGCACTCCTCAGCACCCCTGAAAACCCCACCCAACGCGCCGCCAAACACGCCGAGCTGGTGCGCCGCGCCTATGAGCGGGCGGTAAGCAATGCCAAGGAACTGAGCGAGCTTATTCAGCGCGCCAATGGCGAGGCGGTGGAGATCCTCAACCGCCGCTTCATGGAGGCCATGGAGGAAATGCGCGCGGTGATGGAGAAAGCGGGCTCCGACCGCTGAGCGTTGGTGCGGCCAGCGCGCCGCGGCCAGTCTCCCCTTGACGGCGGGGCAGGCTTGCCCGGAGAGTGCGCCCGCATCGATCCCCTGCGATCGAGCGGTTGCGATTGGGAGGAAGTGATCCATGACGCCGTGTTTGACCCGCCGCCGCGCCCTCGGCGCGGCCATTCTCGCGATGCCGGCAGTGTTGCGCCACGCCCGGGCAGACGCCGCGATCCGGCTCCGCTGCTCGCTCGACACCGCGCCCTCGCACGGGCGTAACAAATCGCTCGCCGATTATCTCAAAAAGCTCGATGCCGCGTCAGAAGGCCGGATCAAGACCGAATTGTTCCAAAGCGGGCAGCTTTTCTCCGATCTCGATGTCTCGAAAGCGCTGATCCAGGGGCAAGTGGAAATGGCCTGCCCCGGCACCTGGACGATGACCGGCTTCATTCCCGATTGCGATCTCTTCCAACTCCCCGCCCTTTATGGTCAGCCCTTTACGGTCACCCACAAAGTGGTCGATGGCCGCGCCGGCGCCATGGTGAATGGCGAGATCGACAAGCGCTTGCGCGGTCATGTTCTCGGCCCCTGGCTCGATCTCGGCTATCAGAATTGGTACGCGGCGTCCCATAAGCTCACCGCATTCGAAGATTTGCGCGGCCTTAAGATCCGCAACTCCGGCGGCGCCGGCCAAGCCTGGCGGGCGCGCTTCTTCGGCGCCATCCCCAATACCACCGCCTGGCCGAACGTGCCCTTGGCCCTCTCGCAAGGCACGTTCGATGGCCTCGTCAGCACCGACGAGAGCGTCGCCAGCGCCCAGCTCTGGGAAGCGGGGGTGAAATACGTCCTCGCCGATCATCAATTCATCGGCGAATATATCCCGATCGTCGCCAATAGCTTCTGGAGCGGCCTTGCGCCCGATCTGCAGAAACTGATGACCGATCTTTGGGCTGCGAACATCCCGACCTACCGCGCCGCTATGCAGGCCGATCAGGACGCCGCGCGCGAAAAATTGATCGCCCATGGCGTGACCTACACCGTCCCGCCCGCCGATCAGGTCGCCGCCGAGCGCAAGAAGATGCTGGCCGACCAGGACAAAGTCGCGCGCGAGATCAAGGTGTCGGCGGACATGGTGCGTCTGGTCAGCGAAGATGTCGGCACTGCCGCCTGAACGAGGCGCACGCGCTCTCTGGTCGCGGGCCGAACGCGTCATCGTCGGGTTGCTCGGGCTCGCGGCGCTGCTTGCCGGCAGTGTCCAGGTGCTTGGCCGCTATCTCGCGCCGGCACACGCGATCTCCTGGGCCGAGGAGGTCATTGTCTATCTCCTGGTCTGGGCGGTGATGATCGTCGCCTCCGAACTCGCGCGGAGTGATGGCCATGTCCGCCCCGATGTCGTCTTGCGGCTGCTGCCACCGGCCGGCCAGCGTTGGCTTGAGATCGCCAACTCCCTGGTCGCGATCGTTTTCTGCGCCGGTCTCGTCTATTATGGCTGGCAGATCGTCGCGACCGCCTGGCTGCTCGATGAGCGGAGTTCGACCGATCTGCAATTCCCGATGTGGCTCTATTATCTCGCCCTCCCGGTCGGCGGCGGGCTGATGGCGCTCCGCTATCTCGCGCGCCTCGGTCGCTATCTCTTCGCGTTCGATGCGCGCCGGATGACGATCGGCCGCAGCGACGTAACGCGCACCGAATAAGCGCGTTTTTTCGGACGATGACGGTTCTCCTCTTTCTCGTGCTGTTTTTCGGCCTGCTCGCCGTCGGGCTGCCGATTTTTCTGGTGCTCGGGGTGTGCGCTGCCATCCTCTATGCGGTCTCCGGCCAGCCGCTGATCGGCGTTGCGCAGGTGATCATCGATCAGCTCAATTCGACGACGCTGATGGCGTTGCCGCTCTTCGTCATGGCCGCCGCCTTCATGCGCCGCGGCGGGGTTGCGCAGGCGCTGGTCGATCTCGCCGTCGCCTGGCTCGGCGGCGTGCGCGGCTCGCTCGGCCTCGTCACCGTCGTTGCCTGCACGCTGTTTGCCGCGATCTGCGGCTCGAGCGTCGCGACCGCGCTGGCGATGGGCACCATCCTTTTGCCGGCGATGCTGGCGCGTGGCTACCCGCGTTCCTTCGCGCTCGGCGTCATTGGCGCCTCGGGGACCATCGGCATCGTCGTGCCGCCCTCGATCGCGCTCATTCTCTACGGCATCGTCGCCGAGCAATCGGTGCCGCGCCTGTTTCTCGCTGGCATCCTGCCGGGCCTCTTACAGGCGACGGCGTTTTTCGGCTGGGTGTGGTACACGGCGCGGCGCAATAATTTCCCGATCGAGCCGTCCCTGCCCTGGCGCCGCCGCCTCGCCGTCACCTGGGCGGCGCTCCCCGCACTCGCGGTGCCGGCGGTGGTTCTGGTCGGGATCTATGGCGGGCTGGTGACGGTGACCGAAGCGGCGGCGGTGGCGGCGGTGGTGGCCCTCTTCGTCAGCCTGGTCTTTTACCGCGGCTTTCACCCCGCGGAGACGCTCGCGGTGGTCGCCGATGGGCTGCGCAGCGCCGGCGCGATCATGCTGATCGTCGCCTCGGCGCTCGCGTTCGGCCATTGGATGACGCAATCGGGCATTCCCGCCGCGCTTGTTCATTTCACCGTCGCGCACGGGTTTCGCACCTGGCAATTCCTGCTGGCGATCAATGTCCTTTTGCTCGTGCTCGGCTGCTTTCTGGAGGTGACGGCAACGCTCCTCCTGGTGCTGCCGGTGCTGGCGCCGGCCTTGGTGCCGCTCGGCGTCGATCCCGTGCATTTCGCCATCATTTTCACCCACAACATGGAAATCGGCCTCGTCCATCCACCGGTCGGGCTCAATCTCTTCGTGCTGTCGACGATCTCAAATGCGCCCATCGGCGAGGTGATCCGTGGCATCCTGCCGTTTCTGATCCTGCTCTTGGTCGTACTCGGGATCATCACCTATGTGCCGATCCTCACCCTCTGGCTGCCCCATCTCGTGTTCCATTGAGGCGAGCAAAAGGGTGAGATCGCGCTCGGTGCGGCAAAGCGCGTAGTGTCCCGCCTCACCAGGGGCCGGAACTGCTGAGAGGCCGATATCGGCATAGACCCCGAGCAAGGCTTCGCCGCCTTGCCAGACCGCCGGCGTCGCCCCTTCCTGAGTCGCGAGATCGCGCAGCCGCCAGATCGCCGAAACCCGATCGGCGACCGCTCCGACAGGATCACCGAGCCCGACGACGAGATGGCCGAACCGCCGCACCGGCAGCGCCGCGTCACCCGCCTCCCCCCAGAGCAGGCCATCGGCCGCCGCCGGCGGCGTGCCGCCGAGCGCTTGGAACCGCCGCCGCGCGTCACCGCTCCAGGGCTCGAGCCGCACCTGCCCCGGGCGCAGCAATTGCCAGATCGCGAGGACCCCCAAGCCGACCGCGAGCGCGAGGCTGAGCCGGAGCCCATTGGGCGCTTGCGGCGAAGCGACCACCTCCCACCAGCTCTGATCGGCGAGGCCGCGGACATGATGCTCGAAAGCGGAGAGGGTGATGACACAGAGCACGAGCGCGAGCAGCGGTAGCGATGCGGCGAGATCGAACGGGTCGGAGGTGAGATGGACATGGCGGTAAAACGCCCGCCGGAACGGCGCGATCAGCGCCGTCGCCGCGAGCAGCATGGCCGGCACCCACCAGCGCACGCCTTCGACGAAGGTCACCGCGGCGGCGGCCAAAAGCAGCACCACCACCGCCCCCCAGGCGAGGGTGACACGCCGCGAGAGCCCGAAGGCAAGGGCGAGCAGCCCGGCGCCGAGCAGCGAGGGGATGAATTGTCCCGAGGGGGTGCTCAACTCGGCGAGATCGGCATCGACCCATGACATGTCCGGCATCGGCCCGACGACACCGAGCAAAAGCAGCATGGCGCCGCAGATCGTCACTGCCCCGGTCGCGATCGCGACCGCGAAATCCGGCTCGCTCCAGCTGCCAAGACCGCTGATCCAGCCCGGCGCCGGCGCCCCGCCCGGCAGGATCTCGCGCCCGCGCAAGAGAATTTCGTTGCCGGCGAACAGGCCGCCGGCGAGGAACAGCGGAATGATCGAGTAATAAAGCCGAAAGACGATAATCGCGCCGGCGATTTGCGGGGCACCGAGATAGGGCGAGAGGCCGAGCAGGACGAGGCTATCGAAGACGCCGATTCCGGCCGGCAGGCTCGCGAGCAGGCCGGCGCTGGTCGCAACGACATAGACCGCAAGGCACCGCAGATAGCTGAGCCCCGGCGCCGGCGGCAAAAGCGCATAGAGGATCAGGGAGGTGACGGCGACGTCGGCGGCGGCGATCATCACCTGCAAAACCGCCATCCGGCTGTCGGGCAGCGCGATGTCGTGGCCGAACAGGCGAAGATGGCCGAGGCTGCGGGCAATCCAGAGATAGCCGAGCACCAGTGCCCAAAGGCCGGCGCCGGCGACGGCGGGAAGATAAGGCGGCAGCTTGTCGCCGAACAAAGGCACCGCGCCGGGCTCGACGAACAGAATCGCACCGCCCAACACCATGCCGCCAAGGCCGAAGGTGAGGCTGCAAAAGGCGATCACCTTGCCGATCTGCACCGGCGTGAGGCCCCAATGGGCATAGAGGCGAAAGCGCACCGCCGCCCCGGACACCGCGGCAAAGCCGAGATTATGCGAAAGCGCATAGGCGCAGAACGAAGCGAACGCGGTTCGCCAATAGGAAACCCGCGCCCCGGCATAAATGATCGCAAGGCGGTCATAGAATGTCAGCACACCATAAGCGAGCAGGGTAAAGCCAAAGGCGCTCGCCAGCGCGCGCTCGGGGATGGCGTCGAGTGCGGCGATGATGTCCTCGAGCCGAAGCGAGCGGAATTCGCGCTGGACCACGAACACCGCCGCAATCAGTAGGACGAGCCCGAGCAGTGGCGGCACATGGCGCAGCGAAAAAACCGCCCGCCGCACCGACTTGGCAGAGAGTGCTGGCGCCTCAGGCGGCATCGGCGGGGCGCGCGAGCGCCGCCTCGATCAGCGCGATGGTTTCCGGAATGCCATAGATCGCGACGAAATTACCGAAACGCGGCCCCTCCGCCTGACCGAGCAGGACCTGATAGAGGGTGCCGAACCAGGCGCGAAGATCGGGAAACGGGTGACGCTTGCCGATGTCATAAAGCAGGGTCTGGATCGCCGTCTCGTCGGCGCCTTGCGCGAGATGGGGAAGTTCCGCGGCCAGTTCCGCGAGGGCCGTGCGCTCGAGGTCATCGGGGGCGCGATGGCGCTTCGCCGGGCGGATGAAATCACGATAATAGATGATCGCGTGCTCGACGAGGCGGGCGAGCAGCGGATTGCCCTCCGGGGTTGCCGCCGGCGCATAGCGGCGGATGAAGCTCCAGAGAATATCGGCGCGTTCGGCATTGACCACGGCGGCGAGGTTGAGCAGCAGCGTAAACGAGAGCGGCACGTCCTCGACGGGGATGGCGCCGCCGCCGATATGCCAGACCGGGTTCGCCATCAGCGCCGCCCCATCCTGGGCGTGGGCGCGTTCGAGATTGGCGAGGTATTCATCGACGGCGCGCGGGATCACGTCGAAATAGAGCCGCTTGGCGCGGTGCGGCGCATTATACATGAATTGCGCGAGCGATTCGGGCGGCGCGTAACGCAGCCAATCCTCGACGGAGAGCCCGTTGCCCTTCGATTTGCTGATTTTCTGGCCGTTTTCGTCAAGGAACAATTCGTAGGTATAGGCCTCGGGCGGCATACTGCCGAGGATGCGGCAGATTTTTCCCGAAAGCCGCACGCTGTCGATGAGGTCCTTGCCCGACATTTCATAATCGACGCCGAGCGCATGCCAGCGCATCGCCCAGTCCGCCTTCCATTGCAGTTTGCAATGCCCGCCGGTCACCGGGGTTTCGTAGGATTTGCCGCTCTCGGGATCGCGCCAAGCGACGGTTCCGGCGTCGCGGTCGATTTTCGTCAGGGCAACCTGCATGACGATGCCGGTTTCGGGATGGATCGGCAGAACCGGCGCATAGGTTGCCCGGCGTTCGGAGCCGAGGGTCGGGAGAATGACCGCCATCACCTCGTCATAGACTTCGAGCAGGCGGAGCAACGCGGCATCGAACCGCCCGGCGGTGTAATAATCGGTCGCCGAGGCAAACTGATAATCGAAGCCGAAGGTGTCGAGAAACCCTTGCAGACGGGCATTGTTATGGGCGCCGAAGCTTTCATGCGTGCCGAACGGATCGGGGATCCGGGTGAGCGGCTTGCCGAGATGACCCTCCAGCATTGCGCGGTTGGGCACATTGTCCGGCACCTTGCGCAGACCATCCATGTCATCGCTGAAAGCGATGAGCCGAGAGGGCAGGCCGGTGAGCACGCCAAACGCATGGCGCACCCAGGAGGTGCGGGCGACCTCGCCGAACGTGCCGATATGGGGAAGGCCGGAAGGGCCGTAGCCGGTCGCAAACAGCGCCCGCTGCGCGCCGGTTTTGGCGAGCCGCGTGGCGAGTTTAGCGGCCTCCTCGAACGGCCACGCCTTGGGCAGGTCAGCGAGCAGCGATTGCGGGGGGGGTGGCGCCATGTTGCGAAATGTGTCCGTCATGAACGCAAGCTAGAAACCACCCCGATCTTGGTCAATGTGCAAGACGCCTTATAATTCGGCAATGTCACAATCATCCTCGCCGCCCCTCGCCTCGTCCCCGCGGCAATCCCCCGCTCTGGTCGCCGTCGAGGGGCGGGCGGCGCTTTTGACCCCGGCGGGCGAGATCATCGCCGGGCCGCCTGCCGCCATCACCGGCCCCCTCGCCGCTTTGCCGCCGCCGCTTCTTGTGCATGCCCCGGCGGTGTGGCGACGGCTCGGCATCCGGCCGCGGCCGGCGCTCGATCTTCTCGAACTCTTCGCCTTCGTCCACCCGGCGCGGGCGCTGGTGCCGACGCCGCGCGGGCTCGCCAGCTTTTTCGATCACCCATCGCCCGGCCCCGATCCCGCCGAGCAGGTCGGCCTGCTCGCGGGGTTTGCCGCGTCCCTGCTTGCCGACCTCGCCCGCGCCCGCCGGCTGCCGCACAACCGCGACGCGGCGGCGCTTGCCGCGGGACTTGGGCGCGCCGGCTGGGGCTGGACCGAGGCGGTGCTGGCGGCGCTCGATGAGCCGGCGGCGCTGCCGTCCGCGGAGGCGCTCGCGGTCTGGCGGCGTTTGCCGGAATGGCCGGATACGGCGCCATTGCCGCCGCCTTCGGCGCATCCCGTCGGCGCCGCCGAGGCCAGGCGGCGGCTCGCGGAGATCCTCGGCGCCGACGCCGAGGCGCGCCCCGGGCAATCCGACTATGCCGCCGCCGCGACCGAAGCCTTCGCCCCGCGCGCCGCGCGTGGCGCACCGCATCTCGTGCTCGCCGAGGCCGGCACCGGCACCGGCAAGACGCTGGGCTATCTCGCGCCCGCGAGTCTCTGGGCGCAGCGCAATCAGGGGCCGGTGTGGATCAGCACCTTCACGCGGCATTTGCAGCGCCAGATCGAGGGCGAACTCGCCCGCCTCTATCCCGATCCGGCGGCGCGGCGGCGGCTTTCGGTGGTGCGCAAAGGGCGGGAGAATTATCTCTGCCTGCTCAATTTCCAGGACGCGGCGCAGGGCATGGGGCTTACCGTCCCGCCGCTCGCGCTCGGGCTGATTGCGCGCTGGGCGCTCGCAACCCATGACGGCGACATCCAGGGCGGCGATCTTCCTGGCTGGTTCGCCGAACTTTTTGGCCAGGGCGCGATCCTGGCGCTCGCCGACCGGCGCGGCGAATGCATCCACGCCGCCTGCGCGCATTGGCGGCGCTGCTTCGTCGAGCACGCCATCCGCCGCGCCGAGAGTGCTGAACTGGTCATCGCCAATCACGCCTTGGTGATGAATCAGGCGGCGCATTTCTGGAACTGGGGCGAGGGCGCGGAGGAGAGCGCGGTGCCGACCCGCTATGTTTTCGACGAGGGGCACCACCTGTTCGACGCCGCCGATGCCGCTTTCGCCGCCGTGCTATCGGGGGTGGAGGCCGCGGAATTGCGCCGTTGGCTGCTCGGGGCCGAGGGGTCGCGCTCGCGCGCCCGCGGCCTGCGCGCCCGGGTCGGCGAATTGGTCGCGGGGCTCGCGCCGCTCGAGGCCGCGCTGGAGGCGGCGCTGGTCGCGGCGCGGGCCTTGCCGGCACCCGGCTGGGCGGGCCGACTCGCGGGCGGCGAGGGGCCAGAAAGCGGCGATCTCGCCGGTGATCCGATTGGCCCGGCGAACCCAGCGGAGGCGTTTTTCCACGCCCTCAACCGCCAAATCCTCGCGCGCACGCCCGGCGCCGCCCCCAAACCGGAAAGCACGCGGATGCCGCTCGAGGTCAATCTCCACCCGCTCGACCCCGCCGTCATCGCCGCCGCGACGGTGCTGGAACGGGCGCTTGCGCGTCTCGCCGCGCCGCTGGCTGCGCTGCGCACGCGGCTCCAGACGCGGCTCGAGGATGCGGCGGAGACGCTCGACAGCGCGACCCGCAACCGCATCGCCGCTGCCTGCCGCACCCTTGGCCGGCGCGCGTTGGAGCGGCTGGCGGCGTGGCGCGAGATGCTGGTGGCGCTTGCCGAACCACCGCCCGCACCCGGCACGCGGCCGCGTTTCATCGCTTTCCTGCGCCGCGAGACGCTGCCTGGCGGCGGGATCGAAGTTGGCCTCCATCGCCACTGGCTCGACCCGACCGAGCCGTTCGCCGCCACCCTTGCCGCGCCCGCGCACGGCATTCTGATCACGTCGGCGACGCTGCGCGACGAGGGTGCGGGCGATCCCGTTGCCGCTTGGGAAGCCGCCGAGGCTCGGGTCGGGGCGGAGTATCTGCCGGGCCCGGCGGTGCGCGCGGCACTCCCCAGCCCATTCGACTACGCAGCGCAAACCAGGGTCTTTATCGTCGACGACGTCGCCGGTGGCGACATCGCCGCCCTCGCCGGCGCCTTTCGCGCCCTGTTCCTCGCCGCGCACGGCGGCGCGCTCGGGCTTTTCACCGCGATCGGCCGGCTTCGCGCGGTGCATGCCCGGCTCGCCCCGGCGCTCGCCGCGGCCGGCATTCCACTTTACGCCCAGCATGTCGATGCCATGCACAACGCAACATTGGTCGATATTTTCCGCGCCGAGGAGGAGAGCTGTCTTTTGGGGACCGATGCGATGCGCGATGGCGTCGACGTGCCGGGCCGCGCGTTACGCCTCGTGGTGTTCGAGCGAGTGCCGTGGCCACGCCCCGATATCCTGCACCGCGAGCGGCGGATCCATCTCTCCGGCGGCGCGCCCGGGGCTTATGATGACCGGCTGGTGCGGCTTCGCCTGCGCCAGGCGTTCGGGCGGCTGATTCGCCGTGATGGCGATCGCGGCGTGTTCGTGCTGCTCGACCGGCGGCTGCCGACGCGGCTTTATTCCGCGTTTCCCGAGGGGGTTCCGATCCAGCGCAGCGGCCTCGCCGCAGCGGTCGCGGCGACGGCGGCGTTTCTCACTGCGGGCGTGGCCGAGACAGCGACAACGCCGCCGCTCAGTCGCAGCCGCAGCCCGGCGTCGGGCCGGGATCGTCACGAATGACGTGATGGTCGATCCATTCCGCGACCAGACGGCGCGCTTCGTTCAGCGACGCCTCCGGATGGTGGATGCGATAGAGCGTGGTGCAGCTGCGGAACGCGTCGGGATCGGGGGTGCCAAAGCTACGCAGCTCGCGATAGGCGGTGACCACGGCGCGTTCGCAGCGCCGGCTGATCGGCCGATCGTGACCGGAGGGGATGTTAGCCTGGGCCATGGCTCGGGTCGCCTTCCGTAGGTTTTGCGAATCATTCGCAACTCATTGCCTTACATATAGCGCGTCCGGTAGATATTTCGCAACCGCCTCACGGCGCCAGCATGCCGGTCGCGGAGCGGCCGAGGGCGCGCGGGTCGCGCGTCGGCCAGCGTCCGGCGTCGACCTGGGCGAGGAATTCGCCGACGATGCGGTTGAACTGATCGGGATCCTCGAGATTGATGGTGTGACCGCAATTCGGCATCACCGCGAGTGCGGCGGTCGGGATGGTGCGCTTCATCAGGAGGGCGGGGTTGAGGCAGGGCCAGTCTTCATCGCCGGTCAGAATCAGGGTCGGCACATCGAGCCGCGCCATCTCTTGCGTCAGATCATAGAGCGAGGGCCGGGCGCGCTGCACGCCGAGCTGGGTATTGGCCGAACCCAGCGCCGAATGCTCGGCGAGCATCGCGCGGAACTGCGCAAATCCGCGCGGATCCTTATTGGCGAACTGCACCCGGGTCGGCCCGTCGCCATATTTGGCGGCGAAATCGGCCATCGATTCGCGTTGGAGATAGGCCGCCGTCGCCTCCGCCTCGGCCTGAAACGCCGCCCGCCCCTCCGGCTCGGCGCCATAGCCGCACCCGGCAACCGTGAGCGAGAGCGCGCGCGAGGGATGCGTCAGCCCGAAATGGAGGGTCGCGAAGCCGCCCATCGAGAGGCCGACGATATGCGCCCGCACGATACCGAGATGATCGAGCACGGCGACGATGTCGCCAACTGCGCGGGCTTGGGAATACTGCGTCGGATCGGCCGGCACGTCCGACGGCGGATAGCCGCGCGCGTTATAGGCGATGGCGCGGTAGCGCTGGCCGAAATGGCGGAGCTGCGGCTCCCAAGCGCGGCAATCGCCAGCGAATTCATGAACGAAGACGATCGGCGTGCCGCGGCCGGTTTCCTCGTAATGCAGGTTGACACCATCATCGGTCCGGGCATGCGGCATGGTTTCCTCCTCGCGGCATTTTCATTTTCTTCAACATTATAGCGCCAGCCCCGGAAAACGCCGAGAGATCAGGCGACGATCACCGGAATGCGTTCAGCCGGCGGGGTGTTGCGGCTGCGCCCGGCGCGGACGATGCCATCGATCACCACCATGCCGATGCCCGGGAGATCGCCCAAGCGCACGCTTTCCAGCAGATCTTTTCCCGAACTGTGCTGCGCGCGGTCCATCAGCACGAAATCGGCTGCCCGGCCGACCTCGATCAGGCCGCCATCGAGGGCGCGCAGCCGCGCGGTGTTGCCGGTTGCAAAGCAGAACGCGGTCTCGGCCGGAATTTCGCCGAAACTCGCAAGAAAAGCGATCAGGCGGAGAAGGCCGAGCGGCTGCACGCCAGAGCCGGCTGGGCTGTCGGTGCCGAGAATGACGCGCGACAGCTGGCCGAGTTCGCGCGCGAAGCGGAGCGCGCTGAGGCCGGCGAGTTCGTTGCCGTTATGGACGATCTCGATGCCGCGCCCGCAGCCCTCGCAAAGACAGCGGATTTGCCGGGGCGGCAAGGCGGTGTGGCCGCCATTGATGTGGCCGATGATATCGGCATCGGCTTCGAGCACGGTATCGGCATCGATATAGCCCGAGCCCGGCACGCTCGGCCCGCCGGTATGGATGGTGCTTTGGATGCCGTATTTGCGCGCGAACGCCACCATCTCCTTGGCTTCATAGCCGGCTTTGACGGTGCCGAGCCCGACCTCGCCGAGCAGCTTCACGCCGGCGGCGGCGAGTTCGGCAAAATCGCTTTCCACCATGCCACGCTCGAGCACCGGCGCGCCGGCGCGGACCTTGACGCCGTTGGGTCGGAAATTGGCGAATGCCCGCTCGGCGGTGATCGCCAGCGCCTTGACGCCGACGATGTCGCGCGGCCGCCCGGGGAGATGCACCTCACCGGCGGAGATCATGGTGGTGACGCCACCATGAAGGCAGCTTTCGATCCAGCCGAGCTGGCTCTGGCGCGGCGTCCAGTCCCCGAACACGGGGTGGACGTGGCTGTCGATGAGGCCGGGGGCGAGCACCGTCCCCTGCGCGTCGATCACCACCTTGGCATTCTCGGTATCGCACTCCTTCTCGCGCCCGAACGCGGTGATGCGGCCGGCTTCGGCCACCACGGTGTCGGCATCGAGGATGGGCGCTTCGAGTGCGCCCGAGAGAATCAGCCCGATATTGCGAATGACGAGCTTGCCGATCTGGGTTTCCGGTCCGGCGGCGAGGGCCATGAGACGTCTCCTGCTCTCGGGTTTACGAGGCGCGGGCGGCCTCGGCGGCGCGCAGGCCGAGCCGCCGCAAGGCGCGGTCGATCCAGTGCGCGGTCAGTTTTTCCTGAAGACTGTTCTGACGCAAGCGTTCAGCGAGCGCCGGGAAATCCACCCGGTCAAGCCCTTGATCCTGATTGAAGCAGGAAAAAACGACACTTCGCTCGCCGCTCGCCGGGTCGATCTGCGGCTGCAGGCATTGCGCGCAGACCTCCTTCATCATGCACTGCATCGGCGAGTTGATCGAGCCGATGGCACTGTGGCCGGGCTTGAGGAACGGCGCGAGCACGCCATGCCGCGCCGCCCCCACCGCTTGCATCATGCGGTCAGAGCCGATGGCGATGAGGTGCTCGCACGCGGCGAGCGGCACCTCCTGTTCGCCGAGCCGGCCCTCGCCATAGGCCACCATGGCGGCGACGATATTGCCGACAAAGCTGCGGTCCTGCGGCCGGGCCGGGGTGAAGCCCGGCGCCTCATCGCAGCACCAGACGATGACATCGGCGGCGCGCTCGATCTCCTCGACCTTGTAGCGGTCGATCATCTTCTTATAGCCGGCGAAATAGAGAACGCGTGTGCCGCGCGCGCGCAAGGCGGCGCCGATGCTGAACAACACCGCGTTGCCGAGGCCGCCGCCGACCAGGGCGACCACACTCTGTTCCGGCAATTCGGTCGGCGTTCCGGTCGGCCCCATCAGCACGACGCGCTCACCCGGCGTGAGCGTCGCGCAGAGATCGGAGCTGCCGCCCATCTCGAGCGCGATCACCGCGACCAGGCCGCGCGCCCGGTCGGTCCAGGCGCCGGTCATGGCAAGCCCCTCCATCGCGAGCAGGGTCTCGCCGATCCCTGGCTCGGTGAGGCGCGGGGCGAAGCGCTCGTAATTCTGCAGGCGAAAAAACTGGCCGGGGCGGAAGGCGCGCGCCGCCGCCGGGGCGTGCACCACCACCTCGACGATGGTTGGCGTGAGGCGGTTCACGGCGTGCACGCGCGCGACCAGCGCCGCCCCACAACGCGCGATCACCGCGGCGGCATCGCTTGCGGCGGGCGGGCGCGCGGCGAGCACGCGCGAGACCACCGGATAGCCGCGCCGCGCACTCCCCATCGCTTTGACGACATTGCCGAAGAAACTCGGGTGGAGATCGCCGAAAAAACTGACGAAGCGGCCATCGGGGGCGCGGTGCATCAGCACGTCGGCGCGTTCCGGCTTGGCGAGGCCGCGAACGGGTGTCACCGGCGCGCCATCCTCGCCGATCGCTTGGAAATAGCGGCCATCGAGGGCGATGCGCCCATCTTCGCGCGCGAGAACGGTGTTGGGCTGGGTGCCGGCGGCGACCAGAATGGCGCGCGCCGGCAAGACCGCCTCGCTGCCATCGCCGCGCCGGCAGCGCAGAGAAGCAGCGTGGCCATGCTGATCGACCGTGACCGCGACCGGCGTCAACCCTTCCGCGAAACGCACGCCCTCCTCGAGCGCTTTCGCAACCTCCTCGTGATTGAGGGTATAGGAGGGCGCGTCGATCAGCCGGCGGCGATAAGCGATGGTGGCGCCACCCCAGGACTCCAGCAGCGGCGCGAAATGCGGCGCCCGGCCGGACGCCGCCGCCGCCGCGCGCTCGGCGCGAATGGCATCGGCATGGGCGAGGAATTCGGCGGCGATCTCGCGCTCCTCCGCCGACCAGGTGGCGCGCACCGCGTCCACACCGCGCTCGGCGATCAGGATTTCATAGCGGCGGGCGAATTTTTCCACCTGGCGGACGTAATAGGCGAGGCTTTCGGTCGCGGTGTCGATGGCGGTGAGGCCGCCGCCGATCACCACCACCGGGAGACGGATTTGCAGATTGGCGATCGAGGAGAATTTCGCCGCCCCGGTCAATTGCAGCCCCATCAGGAAATCGGAGGCCTGGCGCACCCCGCGCGCGAGCCCGTTCGGCACGTCGAGCACCGTCGGCCGCCCCGCCCCCATGGCGAGCGCGATATGATCGAAGCCCATCGCCCAGGCGTCATCGATCGAGAGCGTCGCCCCACCCCCGAAGCGCACGCCACCGAACATCGCAAACCCCGCCCGCCGCTCGAGCAGCAGGCGGATCAGCTTGAGATAGTTTTTGTTCCAGCGCACCGTGATGCCGTATTCGGCGACACCGCCGAACCCGGCCATTGCACGGTCATCGAGATTTTCGAACAAGGTCTCGGCGTCTCGGATCGGCACATGCGGATCGAAGCCGAGCGGCTCGATCTTGAGCCCGTCGATCGCAACCACGCTATGGCCGTCATTGAGCAGGTGATGGGCGAGCGTGAACCCGGCCGGGCCGAGCCCGACGACGAGCACCGTCCGCCCGCTTTGCGGGTGCGGCAGCGGGCGGCGGATGTCGAGCGGGTTCCAGCGGGTCAGCAGGGCATAGATCTCAACCCCCCAGGGGAGCGCCAGAACATCGCGCAGAACCGAGGTTTCGGCCTGGGGAATATCGACCGGATCCTGCTTCTGATAGATGCAGGCTTTCATGCAGTCATTGCAGATGCGATGCCCGGTCGCCGCCATCATCGGATTGTCGATGGCGATGATCGCGAAGGCGCCGATCGCCGCGCCCTCAGCGCGGAGCGTGTGCATTTCGCTGATTTTTTCTTCGAGCGGACAGCCGGCGAGGGTGACGCCGAAGGGGGATTTCTGGAATTCGCCGCTTTTGCGATCGCGCAGGCCCTTCGAGCAGGAATCCTTGCCCTGATTGTGGCACCAGATGCAATAATTCACCTGATCGAGCGCCTGTTGGTCGCCCATCCCGGGATCGGTGAGCGCGAAGCCATCGCGGGCGCGCCAATCATGCTCGGGAAGACGCAGCATGGTGACGCCGTCGCGGAGAATGGTTTCGACGGGAACGAGGCGAGCGGGATCGGGCTTGTGCGGCACCTTGAAAAGCGTGCCATCGCGGTGCCGCGCTTGGCCGGCGTCACTCAGCACCGCCCAGGCGGCATAGCGGCGCGCGAGATCGAGCCCTTCCTCGTCGCCGGCGGCCTCGAACCCAGTGACGGCGGCGGCAAAGCGCGCCTCGGTCAGCGGCGCACCCAGTTTCGCCTCGAACGCAGCGCGCAGCGCCTCGCCGTCGAACCCCGTCGCTTCGGGAAATTGCCGCACCGCTTGGCGCTGGACGAAAAGCCGCTTGCAGGCGTGGATCGGGTCGAGTTCATGGGTGCGGCGGGCAAGCGACTCGACCTCGGCGCCGATGCCAAACAGGTTTGCAACGAACCGGTCGAGATGGCGGCCGAGCGCGATGACGAGATCGCTTTCATCCTTGGGCGCGAGCGCCTTCGGGGCGGCACGGGCGGCAAGCAGGCGCGTCGCCAGCGCCGGCTCCTCGGCACCGAGGGCAGCGAGAAACGCCTGATCGAGGCGGATCAGCCCCTCCCGCGTCGCGAGCGACGGGAAATCGAAGCCAAAGCCGAGCGTGGGGGCGGGGTGTTCCAGCATCGTTCAGATCAACTTCTTGAGAAGAGAGAGAAACAAAGGCCGCTCCGTCGGCGAGAGCGGCGCCAGGGTTGCTGCGGTGATTTCGGTTGCGCATGCCACGGCTTGGCGGGCCACTTCAAGCCCTGCCAGGGTTGCCCGGAGCACATGGGTGCGGCGGTCAGCGGGGTCAAAGTCGCGGGTGACCAACCCGCGCGCGACGAGACGCCGGACGACGCCTTGGATCGTCGCCGGATCCATCGCGGCGAGACGGCCGAGGCGGTTTTGCGTCACCGCGCCGCAGGTGACGATCTTGATGAGAGCGGTGAACTGGGTCGGCGTCAGATCGCGCGCGCCCATCATGTCCTGAAACAAAGCGGCGTGGCGCTGGTGGGCGCGGCGCAGCAGGAAACCGGCCTGCGCTTCCACCACATAGCCCCCCCAGGCCGGGGCATCAGCAGCGGCGGCCTCGTCGCACGCGGGCGCGCCCATGCCGGCAGCTTTGGTCATCGTTTTACTCACTTTCGCCAAGCCCGCCCGCCCCGGTGTCAAGCGCGGGGCAAGAGCCGATATTGTTTGTATACAAATAATCGACCCGGCGCGGGCGAGGCGTCAAGAGGCTTGAAAAGACCATTCAGCCGCCCCGCGGCTCCGTCGTCGCTCGCCATCATCGGCGTGGTATCATCCGCGTGGTCTGGCCAGAGCCGGTGGCGCACCGGGGGCGTTCGCGATAATGAAATGACTTGCGCGGGTCAAAATGGCTGCAGCAAGCGGTCGATATAGCGCAGCTCTTCCGCCGGGCGTTCGCGTTCGCCGCCGCGGCGGCGAAGTTCGTCCTCGATACTGCGGCTCCGCGCCTGTTCCATGGTGTCTGGCACCGCGACATCGTTCGCTTCGTCGGCGCCGGCGCTCCCTTGCTCGATGGCGCGGCCGAGCGGGTCGTGGCGCAGCCTGCGGGAATGGCCGGTGCCGTTGGGATCGCTGCCGTCGTCGCCGCCTTGGGCCTCGCCACCGCTTTGGCCGAGCTGGTTTTCACCCTCGCCCTGCTCATCGGCGTTCTGATCGCTGTCGTCTCGCGTTTCCGCCTCGGCTCGCGCCAGCGCCTGGCCGCCCTTGGCGAGCGCACTCAACGCTTGCTGCTCGGCCGCCGCCGCTGCCGCGTCCTCGCCCTGGCCGAGTTCGGTGCCGGCCTGGCGCATCGCCATATCGGCTTCGTTGAAATTGGCGGCGGCGTTTTGCTGAGGCAGCCCAGCCGCGTCGGCGGCAGGCGCACCACCATTCTGGCCAAGCTTGCGGCGAAGGGCCTCTAGCGCCTGGCGAAGTGCTGCCTCGCCATGTTGATCCGCTTGCTGCTCGGCGCTGGCGCGCGCGGGGTTGGCCGGCTTCGGCGCGCGCGGGACGGGCATCAGGCCGAGCGGCAGTCCGCCGGGTTGGCGAAGCGGCCCGCCGGCAGTGTCATCCTCCGCCTCGGCGCGCGCCTGGGCACGATCGAGCAGCGCGCCTTGTCGGCGGATGAGATCACGGAGCGCGTCCTGTTCCGCGCGCTGCTGTTTGCGGGCGGCCTCGCGGGCCGCCTCGCGGGCGGCATCGCGGGGATGGGCGCGGGCGTTGCGAAGTGCCGCCAGCCGCTGCTCGATCGCCTGCATCTCGGCGCGCGCCGCGTCCATCCGGCCGGCCTCGGCGTCTTTGCGCATTTGTTCGGCCATTTGCCGGAGTTTGTCACCATCGATCCGCTGCGCGGGCGCGGTGACCGGCGGGGCGTTTTTGGCCTCCTCGGCAAGCGCCTGGAGATGCTCGGCGAGCGCCTCCTGAAACCGCTGCATCAGGCGGTTAATCTCCTCGGGGCTGACCTTCTCACCGGCGGCGCGACGCTCAAGCGCATCGTGCAGTTTCTGACGCGCGGCCTCCAGCGCCCGCTCGGTCTCGCCGGCGTGGCCCTCCTCGAAATGCAACGCGAGCTGCCACATCCGCGTTTGCGCCTCGTTTACCGCCGCCGGCGCCGGATTCAGGCGCAACAGCGCCTCGATCGCGCGATAATTGACCCATCCGCCATAGTCGGCGCCAAACAGCGCCGTGCGCTGCGCCGAACGTTCGAGGAGCGCGATGGCGCCGAGCCGCGCGTCGGGATCGAGGCTGAGCAATTTTCGCGCGGCGATGAGCGTCTGCGCGATCGGATTCCTGAAATGGCGCTCCGGCAGGGTGACGGAGGCGGGTTCGCTCTGGGCTTCGAGCCCGGCCTCATTGTGCGCGACCAGCCGCGCCGTGACCGGCAAGCCCGCCCAAGGATGCGCGGTGAGATCGAGGATGGCGGTCGCGTGGGCGGATTTCGGGTCGGCGCCGGGAAGCGGCAGGGCGATGTCGGATGCCCGCGCCTCCGCCCGCGCGGCAAGCGAAAGACGGAGGTCGAGCGTCTTGATGCCGTATTGGTCATGCGCCTGCCACGGCACGCGCAGTTCGGGGTGCGCCGGCTCGGAAGAACGCGCACTGGCCAGGACAGGCCCCGGCGGGGCGGTGAAGGCGACATCGGGGGGCGTTGGCGGAATCAGCGTCACCGTCCACGCGCCACGCTCCGTCCAGCCTTGGCGCACCGCAACCCGCCCGCTCTCTGGGAGCGCCGCCTCGATCTGAAAACTATCGGCGTCGAGCGCGGTGAACGCAACGCTTTGGCCGCCGATCAGGAGCCGCGGCACCGCCTTGCGGCCACTCAGCGTGACCGAAAGGCGCGAACCCGCGGGCACGCTCACCGCGCTGCCCGGCGGATGCAGAAAAAGCGGCGGCAGGCCGGTATAGGCCGGCGGCGTGATCCAGGCCTCGAGAAGCGGCGCCGGCCGCCCCGCGGCGAAAACGAGATCCGGGGTCACGGCGCGGCGAAGCCGCGAAGGCGCCTCCGGCCCGGCGATCACCAAAGCGGCGGCGAGGGCGACGAGAAGGGCGGCGCGCAGCGCAAAGCGGTCGTGCCGCGCGAGCCCAGGATGCGGCCAGCCGCTGCGAAGCCGCCCGATCCGGGCGCGCACTGCGTCGCGGTGGGCGCGCCACAGCGCCTCGCTCGCTGTGCCGAATGGCGCGGGCTGATCGGCGAGGGCAGCAAGCGGGCGATGGGCGAGGCCGGAGGCGCGCTCCAGCCGCCGCTCCGCGGCCGCGCGATCGGGCCAGACGAGACCGCGGCCACCGCGCCAGAGCAGAAACCCAAGCCCGAGGGCCAGCGCCGCGAGCAGCGCCGCATGCAGCATCGGCGGCAGGTGCGCCGGAAGATCGAGGAGGGCCGCGAGCAGCGCGAGCCCGAGTACGCCGAGCGCCGGCCACAGCGCCGGCCCGAGTTGTTCGAGGACAATCACGACGCGCGCGCGGGCCCTGGCCCGGCGCAGCCCGGGAAGCGCGGGCGCAGCTGGCTCGCGGCGCGGCGCCGTCACCCCGACGCCTCGATGAAAGGCGGCACGCTCTCGCCCCGCCAGAGGTCGTCCTCGCGCTGGCGCGGCCGGATCACCGCCCACTGCGCGCCGTCGATCATCGCCGCGGCGGCAAGCGGGCGCGCGTTATAGGTGGAACTCATCACCGCTCCATAGGCTCCTGCTTCCAGAATGGCGACGCGTGAGCCCGGAACAAGAGGGGGGAGGAGACGATTGGTTGCGAAACTATCGCCGCTCTCGCAGACCGGGCCGACGATATCGACCGCGATCGGCGGCGCTTTCGCGTCTTTCGCCGCGAGCGGCACGATGCCATGCCAGGCCTCATAGAGCGCCGGGCGCAGGAGGTCGTTCATCGCCGCATCCAGCACCACGAAAGGGCGCGGCGCCGCGTTCTTGACCAGGACGACGCTGGCGAGCAAGACACCGGCCGGCCCGACCAACCAGCGCCCGGGCTCGATCACGAGATCGAGATCGAGCCCGCCGAGGGTCGCGCGCAAGACTCCAGCGAGAACCGCGGGCGCGAGCGCCGCCTCATCGCGATAGGTGATGCCGAGACCACCGCCGCAATCAAGCCGGGTGACAGGCAAGCCGGCGGCGCGAAGATCGCGCACCAGCCCGGCAAGGCGCGTGAGCGCGGCGCGATAGGGGCCGGCCTCCGTGATCTGGCTGCCGATATGAACCGCAAGGCCGAGCGGACGAAGACCGGGAAGCCGCGCCGCCTCGGCATAAAGCGCCGGGACGGCGTCGAACGGGATGCCGAATTTATTGCCGCGGCGCCCCGTGGTGATTTTGGGATGGGTTTTCGCGTCGATATCGGGATTGACGCGGAGTGCAACCGGCACCTCCCGCCCCATCGCCTCGGCGATCGCCGAGATCATCGCGAGTTCCTCGGCGCTTTCGACGTTGATCTGCCCGATCCCCGCGGCCAGCGCCGCGCGGAGTTCGGCCTCGGTCTTGCCGACGCCGGAAAAAATGATCCGCCCGGGCGCGATACCGGCGCGGCGTGCGCGCGCCAATTCGCCGCCGCTGACGACATCGGCGCCGGCGCCAAGCGACGCGAACAGGCGCAGCACGGCGAGATGGTCATTGGCCTTGACCGCGTAATGAATGGCCGCGAGCCCCGCGAGCGCCGCCGCCAGCGCCCGATAGCGCGCCCGCATCACGCCGGCGGCATAAACCCAGGTCGGGGTGCCGAGGCTATCGGCGATGGCGTTGAGCGGCACCCCCTCGAGCAGCAACCCATCCATCGCATGGTAAGAAAATGGCGGCCGCGCGGCGATGAGGTCGGCGGGCGTGGGATCGGGTCCGGAGAGATCGTTGTCCATGGCGGCTCAATACGGCGGATAGACGCGGGGGTAGGTGATCTGGTCTTTCGGGCCGGGCGC
>NZ_JBMFWJ010000014.1:0-66486 GCF_049965395.1 Acidibrevibacterium sp. | reverse complement strand
GGCGCGGCGCCGGTTTCGCTGGTGCCTCTGGCGGCGCCATCGCCTGCACGCGCTCGGGGGTTGGCGCTGGCCGGGCCGGCGGCGGCTCTTGGGCGGCGGCGATCGCGGGTTCGGGGGGCGGCATCGGCGGCGCGAGGGCTGCCGTTTCCGTCTGGGTATTCGCCGCGTCGGGCGGCGGCGCGGCAACCGGCATCGGCGCGGCCGCAGGCGGCGTCGGGACCGCCGGGGGTAGGGCGGGGTGCGGCGCCGCCGGCTCGTTCGGCGCGAAGACCATGGCGACCGCGCCGCCGATGGCGATCGGCTCGGGGGGCACGAGATACTCGGCCCAGAGCAGGACCGCCGCCAGCGCCAGCGCGTGGAAAACCGTCGAAATTCCGCCGCAGCGGCCGATCCGCGCCGCTGCCGGCGACACGGCAGCCCAGCGCTCACGCTCCCCCGGCGCCGGCGCCGGCTGCCACCCGAGCACCGGCTCCGGCCGCGCTGGCTCGGACGTGGCGGCCTCGCGCGAGAGAAAAAACGGCGGATACGGCTCAGGCGGCATCGCGGCGAAAATCTTTCCCTCCCCTCTCATCCGGTCTCGCCGAAGGCTTCGCGATAGGGTTCCGCAAAGCTGCCGCCAAGGCAAGCCCCGATCGTCATCGCCGCAAAGATCACGCCATCAACAGCACCGGCTTGATCGCGTCGCCGCGTTCGCTCGCCGCCAGCGCCGCGTTGATCTCGGCGAAGGGATAATGCCGGATCATGCGCGCGAAGGGGAAGCGGCCCTCGCGATGGAGCGCGATCAGACGCGGCAGGAAATCGTCCGGGCGGCTTTCACCCTCGATCACGCCGCGCACCGTGAGCCCCTCGGTCATCACCTTGATGGCATCGAAGCGATACTCCGCGCCCGCCGGCATCGCACCGACCAGGGCGGCGGTGCCGCGCGGGGCGAGGCTATGGACGGCCGCCGTCGCGACCGCCGGGATCCCGGTGCATTCGATGCTGTAATCGGCGCCCGCGGCGCCGAGGGCATCGCGCAGGGCGGCGGGAACATCCGCGACCGCACTGGGATCGATGGTGTCGGTCGCGCCAAACTCCCGCGCCAATTCCCGCCGCGCCGGATTGGGCTCGATCGCGATGATACGCCTGCAACCGGCGATGTTCGCGCCCAGCACGGCGGCGAGCCCGACCGTGCCGGCGCCGAAAATCGCGATCGTCGCCCCGGCTTCGGGGCGCAGCGCATTCAAGACCGTGCCGGCGCCGGTCTGGATGCCGCAGCCGAGCGGCGCCAGCAGCTCGAGCGGCGCCTCGGCCGCGACCCTGACCAGATTGCGCTCACGCGCGAGGCAATGGCTCGCGAAGGCCGACTGGCCGAAAAACCGCCCGCCGACGACGGCGCCGCCCTCGGCGCTGAGCGCGGCCGAGCCATCGGGGCGGCGGGCCGAGAAATTATAGGCGCCGAACTGATGACAATAAAACGGCTTTGCCGCGCGGCAGCTTGGGCACGTCGCGCAACTGTCATAGCTCAGCAGCACATGATCGCCGGGCGCAACCTTGCGCACCGCCGCCCCGACGCGTTCGACGATGCCCGCCCCCTCATGGCCGAGCACCGCCGGCAACGGCACCGGCAACGCCTGGTCGCGGCAAGCGAGATCGGTATGGCAGACGCCGCACGCGAGCACGCGGACCAGCACCTCGTCGTCGCGCGGGTCATCGATCTCGAGTTCGGTGAGGATGAGCGGCGCGTGCGGCGCGGTGGCCATGGCGGCGGTGATACGCATGGTCGTCTCCCCCGGTTGCGGTCAGCGATCGAACGGCAAGCCCACGTAATTTTCCGCCAGAGCCGTCGCGGCGGCGCGCGAGGTGCGCACGAAATCGAGATCGGCGAAATGGATCCGACGCTCGAACTCGCCCTCCGTCGGATTGCGATGCAACATCGTCGTCATGTACCAGGAAAACCGCTCGCCCTTCCAGACCCGCCGTAATGCCGTCTCACTGTAGCGGGCGAGTTTCTCCCCGTCATTGTGCTGCACGCGCGCGATTAGCGCCGCGGCCAGCACGACGACGTCGGCGACCGCGAGGTTGAGCCCCTTGGCCCCGGTCGGCGGCACGATATGGGCGGCGTCGCCGGCAAGGAACAGGCGGCCATAGTGCATCGTCTCGCACACGAAACTGCGCAGCGGAATGATCCCCTTTTGGAAAATCGGCCCCTCGATCAGGGTAAAGCCGGGGGCTGAGAGACGCGCCTGCAATTCGTCCCAGATCCGCCGATCCGGCCAGAGCGCCAAATCATCGGCGGGATCGCATTGGAGATAGAGCCGCTGCACGTCCGGCGAGCGGGTGCTGAGGAGCGCGAAGCCCTCGGCTTGGTTCGCATAGATCAGCTCATGCCAGGAGCGCGGTGCGCGGGCGAGGATACCGAGCCAGCCGAAGGGATAGATTTTGTGAAACTCCCGCCGCGCGGCCTCCGGGATCGCTTGCCGGCTGGGCCCGTGATAGCCGTCGGCGCCGACGATATAGGCGCAGTCGAGCCGGGTCTCGGGGCCGGTTTTGTCGGGGCGGAAGGTGATGAACGGGCGCTCGCCGGTGATTTCGTGCAAAGCCGTCTCGCCGACCCCAAAGCGGATGTCGCCGCCGGCGGCGAGCAGGCCGGCGATGAGATCGCGCAGCACCTCGTGCTGGGGGTAGACCGTCACCTGCTTGCCGCCGGTCAGTTCCCGCATGTCGAGATGAAGACGCTCACCATTCCATTGCAGGGTGATGCCGGTGTGAAAATCGGCGTTTTGGTCGAGCCGCGCGGCAAGGCCGAGGTCGCGCATGAGATCGACCACCCATTGCTCGAGCACGCCGGCGCGGATCGTCCCCTCCACCTCTTCGCGGGTGCGGCTTTCGAGGATCACCGCCTCGATGCCGGCGCGGCCGAGCAGATGGGCGAGAAACAGGCCCGCCGGCCCCGCGCCGATGATGCCGATCTCCGTTTTCATGGCGTTTTTCCTTCTTTCGCCAGCGCGGCAACGAGCGTTCGCGGCAGCACGACGTGATAACCGAGCGGCAGCAGGCGCGGCGAAAACCGCGCCGTGAACCCGCCCCAGAGGCCGCGCGGCGCAAACAGCGCAAAACCCAGCGCCGCCGCCCCGAGGCCAACGAGATACCACACCCCGCTCGCACCGAACGCGGTCTCGATGATGAAAAACAGCAAAGCCCCGATCACCGGCCCCTCGAACGTGCCGAGGCCGCCGACCAGGGTCATGAAAATCATGTAGGCGGTCCATTGCACGCTGAAATAGGCGTGCGGCTGAAAGGTGATCGCGGTCGCGAGCCAGAGCGCGCCGGCGAGGGCGGCGCCGGCGGCGGCGAGCACGAACACCACCCGCTTGGTCGCGAGCACCCGCACCCCGATCGAAGCCGCCGCGACATCGTCGTCGCGGATCGCCTGCAACGCCGTGCCGAGCCGGCCGCGCAGCATTAGGAAAACCAGCGCGAGCGCGAGCGCCATGGCCGCGAGTGAAGCCCAATAGGTATCGGCGCGGCGCGCGGCGACAGCGAAGGCATCGAGCGCGATCAGCGAGGTGCCGGTCTCGCCCTGCACCAAGGGATCGAGATTGACCAGGAGATGGGCGAGTTCGGCGACCACCCACATGCCGATCGCGAATTCGCCGCCCGCAAGGCGCAGCATCACCTCGCCGATCGGCAGTGCCAACCCACCGACCACGAGAGCGGCAAGCAGCAGCGCCGGATAGACGGCAACGCCCGCGGCGGAAAGCCGGATCGCGGCATAGGCGCCCAAGCCAAAAAACGCCTGCTGCCCGACCGAAACCAAACCGCCATAGCCGGCGAGGAGATTCCACATCACGGCGAGAATGACGTAGATGAAGAGCGCGCTCAGCCGTTCGGTGACGCCCGGCGAAAACACCATCGGCCCGAACGCGAGCCCGCCGAGCGTGATCAGCGCGATGAGGACGAAGAGCACCGCGCGCCTCGTCCAGCGTTCCACCCGGGGACCGTCTGACACCTGAAGACCGTCCGCGAACCTCATGCCGCCGACACCCGACGACGCCCGAAACGCATGCGCTCGGCGATCGGCCCGGCATAGAGGCGGGCGATCAGGACCACGAGAAAAAATCCGTGCCCGGCGATGAGAAAGCCATGTGGGTTGATGAAGGCGCCGAGATTTTGCGCAATCCCAAGCATGATGCCGCCGATCAGCGTGCCCCAGAGCGAGCCGAACCCGCCGATCACCACCGCTTCGAAGGCGAACAGAAGCTGCATGCCGCCGCTATAGGGATTGAACGTCGCCCGGAGCGCGAGAAACGCCCCGGCGATCGCCGCGAGCGCCAAGGCGATCGCCGTCGCCAGCGCATAGACCGCGCGCGCATCGATGCCGATCAGGCCGACGATATCCGGCGCCTCGGCGGTGGCGCGGATCGTTCGCCCGAGCCTTGTCCGGGCGAGAAATAGCTGCAATCCCCCAAGCGTCGCGATCGCGGCGGCAAGAATGATGACGTCGAGCTGCCCGATACTGACATCATCGCTCAGCACCCAGCTCGCGAACGAAAGATCGCCGATCGCCGGCGCGAGCGAGCGGGTATCGGCGCCGAAACCCTGAAACAGAAGATTATCGATCACGATCGCAAGGCCGAAGGTGCTGAGCAGCGGCACCAGGAGCCCGCCTTTGAGACTCCGCTCCAGCACCAGAACCTGCAAAGCCCAGCCCAGCGCCGCCATCACCGGCACGACGAGGATCAGGCCGAGCCAGGGCGAGAGGCCGAAGCGATCGGCGAGCACGAACAAAAGAAAGGCGGCGAGCACGGCGAGGCTGCCATGGGCGAGGTTGATGATCCGCATGACCCCGAACAGAAACGAGAGCGAGCACGCGATCAGCGCGTAATAGGCGCCGAGAAACACCCCTTGCAGGATCTGATTGAGGAAGATCATCGCCCGCCCGCCATGCCGAAATAGGCCTCCATCACCTGCTCGCGCGTGGTCGCGTGCGCCGCGCCCTCATAAGTCACCCGCCCCTCGAGGAGGCAGACGACGCGGCTTGCGACCCGCAGCGCGCGGCCGAGATCCTGCTCGACGAGAATGACCGTCGCCCCCCCGGCGAGCAGCGCCTGGAGCGAGACATAGAGCTGATCGACGGCGACCGGCGAGAGCCCGAGCGAGACCTCGTCGAGCAGCAGGAGACGCGGATTGCTCATCAAGGCGCGCGCGATCGCCGCCGCCTGCTGCTGGCCGCCGGAGAGATCGCCGGCGCGGGCTTTGAGCTTGGGTCGAAGCTGCGGAAACGCCTCCAGCACCGTCGCCAGTGTCCACGGGCCGGCGCGCCCGCGCCCCTCGGCGACGCGCAGATTTTCCTCGACCGTCATGCCGGTGAAAAGCTGCCGCCCCTCCGGCACCAGCGCGATGCCGCGCTGCAAGCGCCGATGCGCGGGAAGCGTGGTGATCTCGGCGCCATCGAGACAAATGCGCCCGGCAGCGGCGCGATGGGCGCCGGCGATGGTGCGGAGCAGCGTCGTCTTGCCGGCGCCATTGGCGCCGACCAGCGCCAATGTTTCGCCCTCGCCAAGCGCGAGATCGACGCCGCGCACGGCGCGCAAAAGCCCGTGCCGCGCCTCAAGACCTTCAACCGTGAGCAGGGACATGCGCCGCCGCACCAAGATAGGCATCGATCACCGCGGCATCGCGCAGCACCGAAGCGGGCTCGCCGTCAGCGATCACCCGCCCGGCATCCATGCAAACCAGCCGCCCGACCACCTGCACCAGGACATGCACGATGTGTTCGATCCAGACGATGGCAATGCCGCGCGCGTGGATCGCGCGGATGATCTCGACCAGCCCCTGCGCTTCGCCGTCGGTGAGCCCGGCGCCGATTTCATCGAGCAAAAGCAGCGCCGGCTCGGTCGCGAGAGCGCGCGCGAGTTCGAGGCGCTTGCGATCAAGCAGGCCGAGGGCCTCGCCGCGGCGATTGGCAAGCGCCATCATGCCGCAGAGCGAGAGCGTCTCGAGCCCGCGCCGCTCGGCCGCGCGCCCACGCAAGCCGGCGCCGGCTTCTGCCGCCACCAGCAGACTCTCGAACACCGTCATGCCGCCGAAAGGGCGCGGGATCTGATGCGAGCGGGCAAGGCCACGCCGGCAGCGGGAAGCGACGTCGAGCGCAGTCACATCCTCGCCGCGAAAGGTGATCCGTCCCACTTCCGGCGCATAGCGGCCGGAAAGCACGTTGAGCAGGGTCGTCTTGCCCGCCCCATTGGGGCCGACGATGCCGACCGCCTCGCCGGCCACGACAGTGAAATCGACGGCATCGAGCACCACCAGCGCGCCAAACCGCTTGCCGAGACCGGCCGCCGCGAGAAGAGGTCCCGATTGCGTCATTCCCGGCTCAGGAATAGGGAACGAGCTTCGCCGTGACCGGCACGTTGTGGTCGGTCGCGTTCTCGGTGATGACGTAATCGAGCTTGAAGCGGCTGCCGGGCTTGGCCTTCAGCCATTGCGCGCCGATCATCGGGGTTGCGAAAACATTGGGCACTGGGCCGCGGGTGAAATCGAGCTCGCCGACCATGGTTTTGGTCTTGAGCCGGCTCAGCGCGGCGGCAACGGCTTTCTTGTCCTTGGGATCGCCGCTTGCCGCAAGCGCCGCGAAGCCGGCATCGAGCAGCGACATCGAGGCGCCAAGCTGTTGCGTCCATTGCTTGCCGGACGCCTGCTCATAGCCTTCGGCGAGCGCTGCGCCGCTGACCCCGGTGAGCGGCGAGGGATAGGGGAAATCGCGGTGCCAGTAGGTGGCGCTGGCGATGTTGTAGCCAAGCGTCCCGAGCGCTTCGATCGAGGAGGGAAAGAGCCCGGTTTTCGCGGTTTGGACGATCTTCACCATGCGGGCATAGCCCTGCTGCGCCGCCTGGCGCCAGAAGGTCGCGAAATCGGGCGGAATCGGGAAGGTGTTGAAAATCTCGCAGCGGTTTTTCTTGAAGACGGCGATCTGGGCCGAATAATCGGTGGTGCCGTCTTCATAGGGGCCGGGATCGACGATGGTGAACCCGGCCTTGGCGAGCTTGGGCGCGAGATGGGCGCGGATGGCGTTGCCGTCGGCATCGTTGGGATAGAGCACGCCGACCTTCTTGTTGGTCTGCACGCTGCTGTTCCATTGCGAGATGTAGCACTCAGCGAACTGATCGACGCCGAAGGAAAAGAGATAGGTCCAGCGGAACGGCGAGGGCTGGCCGGGCTTGGCGCCGCGGCCGAAATACCACGCCTCCCACGGCATCACCGTCGCGAGGCAGGGCATGCCAGCGGCTTCACACGCGTCAGAGACCGGGTTGACCACTTCCGGCGTCGAGGTGGTGAGCATCATGTCGATGCCGGTATCGTTGATCAGGCTGCGGGCGAGCTGACCGGCGCGCGCCGGGTCGGATTGCGTGTCGCGATCGATGATTTCGACGGGATAGGTTTTGCCGTTGACGGTGAGACCGCCGGCGAGCGCCTTGCGGGCGAGCGTGAGCACGTAGCCATCGGTTTCGCCGAAACTCGCGAGCGCGCCCGAGCGCGGGCTGATGAAGCCGATTTTCAGGCCGCCGCCGGACTGCGCGAAACCCCGGGACGACGCCGCCACCACCGCGCCGGCCCCGACCCCGGCGAGCAGGGTGCGGCGGGTCAGTGCCGGCGTGACCGCGTCCGCATGGCCGTGGCGCGCGGGGCGCGAAACGCAAGCAATGGCGGACCAATCCTGACACTCTTGAGGCATCGGAAAACCCTCCCAAAAAATTGTTTTTGTTGACCGAAACTAACCCCCGCCGCGATCGGCCGCGATCGCGGCGAGGCGCGACGATATGGTTATGGGCAAGCATCTCTTGCCCGATCCATCGCGGCTTGGCAACCGCTTCGCCGTTGAAGTATCGCGCCCTGTTCTCTACTCCTCGCTCAGCGCCGGCACCGGCGGGCCCCAGTGCAAATGCTGGCCGCCATCGAGCGCCAGCATCTGGCCGGTGAAAGCGGGAAGGGCGAGGATCGCGAGGGCGGCGCGGGCGATTTCCGCTGGCGCGGCGGCGCGGCCGAGCGGGGTTGCGGCGGCTTGGCGGGCGAATTGCGCCGCACTCTGGCGCGCGCTCGGCAGCGTCGGGCCGGGGCCGATCGCGGCAACACGGATGCGCGGCGCGAGCGCCAGCGCCATGCTCCGCGTCAGCGCCCAGAGCCCGGCCTTAGAGACCGTATAAGAAACGAAATGCGGGGTCAGCGACAGCACCCGTTGATCGAGGAGATTGATCACCACCCCCTCCGCCGCCGCCGGCAAATCACGGGCGAAATGCTGCATGAGCACGAAGGGCGCGCGGAGATTGGGCTCGAGATGGGCATCCCAGCTCGCCCGCGTCGCCGTATCCCACTCATCGCGCTCGAAAACGCTGGCGTTGTTGACCAGAACCCCGACCGGGCCGAGCGCGTCTCGCGCCCGACCGACGAGGGCCGCGACCGCGTCCTCGTTTGCGAGATCGGCGGGCAGGATCGTCGCGTCGACGCCGCGCGCACGGATTTCGGCCGCGGTTTTTGCCGCCGTCTCCTGGCTCCGGTGGCAATGGAGCGCGATCCGAAAGCCGGCGCCGGCGAGGGCGAGGGCGATTTCGCGCCCAAGACGCCGCGCCCCGCCGGTGATGAGGGCGACGCGGGGGATGCTGGCGGCGATCGGCCAATTATTCATCGTTTGGGGCCTCCTCGCCGGCCTGGGCGCCCGCCCCGCTTTTCCGGCTCGTAACCGCCGCCGCCGGGCCCGAGCGGCTTTGGTGCGCCGCTTTGGCGCGCCGGCGGGCGCGCTGGTGCCGGGGGTGCGAGGCCGAGCTGCTCCGCCTCCAAGCGGCGGATTTCATCGCGGAGCCTTGCCGCCACCTCGAATTCGAGGTCGGCGGCGGCGGCGCGCATCTGCTTTTCGAGGCTCGCGATCGCCGCCTCGAGATCCTTCCCGACGAAGTCGCCGACGCTCTCGCCGGCGAGCGGGGCGACCGTCACGTAATCCTGCTCGAACACGCTTTCCAAGGCCTTGCCGATCTCGCGGCGCACGGTTTGCGGCGTGATCCCGTGCGCTTGGTTCCAGGCTTCTTGCTTGGCGCGGCGGCGGGCGGTCTCGTCGAGGGCAGCGCGGAGACTTTCGGTGATAGTGTCGGCGTACAAAATCACTCGGCCGTCGATATTGCGGGCAGCCCGCCCGATGGTCTGGATCAGCGCCGTCCGCGAGCGCAAAAATCCCTCCTTGTCGGCGTCCAGAATGGCAACCAGCGCGCATTCGGGAATGTCCAAACCCTCGCGCAGCAGATTGATGCCGATCAGCACATCGCAGACGCCAAGCCGAAGATCGCGGATGATCTCGACCCGCTCCAGCGTATCGATATCGGAGTGGAGATAGCGCACCTTGACGCCGTGCTCGCCGAGATAGTCGGTCAGATCCTCGGCCATGCGCTTGGTCAACGTCGTCACCAGAACCCGCCCGCCGCGGGCCGCAACCGCCTTGCATTCGCCGAGCAGGTCATCGACCTGGTGCTCGACCGGGCGGATTTCGGTGATGGGATCGATGAGCCCGGTCGGGCGGATCACCTGTTCGGCGAAGACGCCGCCGGTCCGCGCCATTTCCCACGGGCCAGGCGTTGCCGAGACGAAAATCGTTTGCGGACGATAGGCTTCCCACTCCTCGAATGTCAGCGGCCGGTTATCGACGCACGAGGGCAGGCGAAACCCGTATTCGGCGAGCACCGATTTGCGGTTGAAATCGCCGCGCGCCATGCCGCCGATCTGCGGCACCGTGACATGGCTTTCATCGACGATGAGCAGCGCGTTCTCGGGCAGATATTCGAACAAAGTCGGCGGCGGCTCGCCACGATTGCGGCCGGTGAGATAGCGGGAATAATTCTCGATCCCTTTGCAGGCGCCGGTCGTTTCCATCATTTCGATATCGAAGGTCGTGCGTTGCTGCAGCCGCTCGGCCTCCAAGGGTTTGCCTGCGGCGATGAAATGGTCGAGCCTGTCCTGCAATTCGCGCTTGATGTCGCGGATCGCCTGGGTCAGCGTCGGGCGTGGCGTTACGTAATGGCTGTTGGCATAGACGGTGACGGCGGCGAGATCGGCGGTTTTTTCCCCCGTGAGCGGGTCGAACTCGGCGATCGCCTCGATCTCGTCGCCGAACAGCGTGACGCGCCAGGCGCGATCTTCGTAATGGGAGGGGAAGATGTCGACGGTATCGCCGCGCAGGCGAAAGCTGCCGCGCTGAAACGCGACATCGTTGCGGCGATATTGCAGCTCGACCAAAGCGCGCGCCAGCGCGTCGCGCGCGATCGCGCCGCCGACCTCGAGCCGCACCACCATGCGCGCATAGGTCTCGACCGAGCCGATACCATAAATGCAGGAGACCGAAGCGACGATGACGACGTCGTTGCGTTCGAGCAAAGCCTGGGTCGCGGCATGGCGGAGGCGGTCGATGGTCTCATTGATCTGCGCGTCTTTCTCGATATAGGTGTCGGTGCGCGGGACATAGGCTTCGGGTTGATAATAATCATAGTAGCTGACGAAATATTCGACCGCGTTGTCGGGGAAAAACGCCTTCATCTCGCTATAGAGCTGCGCCGCCAGCGTCTTGTTGGGGGCGAGGATCAGGGTCGGGCGCTGCACCGCCTCGATGATCTTGGCCATGGTGAAGGTCTTGCCCGAGCCGGTGACGCCGAGCAGCACCTGATCGCGCGCCTCGGCCGCCAGCCCCTCGACCAATGTTGCGATCGCCGCCGGCTGATCGCCGGCCGGCTCGTAGGGCGAAACCACCCGGAGCTTCTTGCCGGCTGGACGCCGCGGCTGTTTTTCCGGGATAAAGAGCAGCGGCGCGGGCGGGGCGAGGGTCACGGACATCGATCATCGGCCTTCAGTTCAGGGCACGGGCACCGGCGGCGCGGCGGGGCTTTGTCGAGCGGCGCGGCTTTCGCTATGTAGGGCGCCAAGGCAATCGAGGGGAGAGGCACGATGGCGGTCAATAAGGTCTATCCGGATGCGAAGGCGGCGCTCGCCGGGCTTTTGCATGACGACATGACGATCATGGCCGGCGGTTTCGGCCTTTGCGGCATTCCCGCCGCCCTGATCGAGGCGATCCGGGATTCCGGCGTCAAAGGCCTCACGGTGATTTCCAACAATGCCGGCATCGATGGCGCAGGCCTCGGCATTCTTCTCGAAACCCGCCAGATCCGCAAGATGATCAGCTCCTATGTTGGCGAGAACGCGACCTTCGCCCGCCAGTATCTCGCCGGCGAATTGGAGATCGAGTTCAACCCGCAAGGCACGCTCGCCGAGCGCATCCGCGCCGGCGGCGCCGGCATTCCCGCCTTCTTCACCCCGACCGGCGTCGGCACCGAGATCGCCAAGGGCAAGGAAGTGCGCGAATTCGACGGCAAGACCTATCTCATGGAGCGCGGTCTCTTCGCCGATCTCGCCATCATTCATGCCTGGAAGGGCGATAGCGAAGGCAATCTCGTTTATCGCCTGACTGCGCGCAATTTCAACCCGGTGATGGCGACGGCGGCGCGTGTTACGGTCGCCGAGGTCGAGCATCTGGTGGCGCCGGGCGAAATCGCGGCGGACGCTATCGTGACGCCAGGGATTTTCGTCAAACGCATGATCAAGCTCGACAAAGTGCACAAACACATCGAGCAACGCACCACCCGCAAGCGCGCCGCCTGACCCCATTCGAGGAGACGACCCATGCCCTGGACCCGTGACGACATGGCGGCCCGCGCCGCCCGCGAACTCGAGGACGGATTTTACGTCAATCTCGGCATCGGCATCCCGACCCTGGTTGCCAACCACATTCCGGAAGGGCTTTCGATCCATCTCCACAGCGAAAACGGGCTTTTCGGCATCGGGCCGTTCCCTTACGAGGGCGAGGAGGACGCCGATCTCATCAACGCCGGCAAGCAGACCGTGACCCTGCTCCCGACCTCGAGCATTTTCGATAGCGCGACCTCGTTCGCCATGGTGCGCGGTGGCCATATCGACATCTCCATCCTCGGCGCGTTGCAGGTCGCAGAAAATGGCGATCTCGCCAACTGGATGATCCCGGGCAAGATGGTCAAGGGCATGGGCGGCGCGATGGATCTCGTCGCCGGGGTGCCGCGCGTCGTCATCCTGATGGAGCATACCGCCCGCGGCGAGCCGAAAATCTTGAAGGAATGCACGCTGCCGCTCACCGGCAAGGGCGTCGTCGATACCATCATCACCGAACTCGGCGCGTTCAAGGTCGATCGCGAAGCCGGCGGCGGCCTGATCCTCACCGATCTCGCCCCCGGCGTCAGCATGGACGAAATTCGCGCCCAGACTGCCGCCGCTTTCCGGCCAGCGCCCAGCGTGAAAACCTGGTAGCGGCGTGCCTAGACGCGCGGCGTGGTAAAAAACGGGGAGGAAAAATGTCGGCCTATGCCTATCCGCTGCTGATCAAGCAGCTTCTCACCACACCGATCCAGCAGGCGAGCGGCGCCGAGATCGTCTATCGCGATCTCCGTCGGCATTCCTATCCGGAGTTCATCGCCCGTATCGCCCGGCTCGCCAATGTGCTCACGCGCCTCGGCGCCCGGCCGGGGATGCGGGTCGCGGTGCTCGATTGGGACAGCCACCGCTATCTCGAGTGCTATTTCGCGGTGCCGATGCTGGGCGCCGTCTTGATGACCGCCAATCCCCGGCTTGCGCCCGAGCAGCTTGCCTATACGCTCGATCATAGCGGCGCTGAGATTCTGCTCGTCCATCCCGATTTCGTCCCGCTGGTCGCGCAAATCCGTGACCGGTTGACGAAACTGCGCACGCTGATCGCGCTCCCCGACGACGGGGGGATGCCGGCCGGGCTTTCGTTCGCCGGCGAATACGAGGCGCTGCTCGCCGACGCTGATCCTCGCTTTGATTTTCCCGAGTTCGACGAAAACACCATCGCGACCCAGTTTTACACCACCGGCACCACCGGGCTTCCCAAAGGGGTCTCCTTCACGCATCGCCAGATCGTGCTGCACACGCTTTCGCTGATGGCGACCATCATGCTCGCGAGCCAGCAGGGGCGGCTTTCGCGCGAGACCGTCTATCTGCCGCTCACACCGATGTTTCATGTCCATGCCTGGGGCATTCCCTATCTCGCGACGCTCGCCGGGATGAAGCAGGTCTATCCCGGCCGCTATGCGCCGGCGAGCATCGCCGCCCTTTATCAACGGGAAGGCGTGACATTTTCCCATTGCGTGCCGACCATTCTCAACATGCTGCTGGCGGCGCCGGAATTTCGCGACCTCGATCTTGCGCGCTGGCAGGTCATCATCGGTGGCTCGGCGCTGCCGCGTGGTCTCGCCGAGCAGGCGCTCGCGCGCGGCATCGACGTCTATGCCGGCTATGGGATGTCTGAGACCTGCCCGGTGCTCTCTATTGCCCAGGTCAAGTCCGGCCTTGCCGGCGAGGAGGCGGTGCGGGCCCGCACCAGCGCCGGCATGCCGAGCGTGCTGGTCGAATTGCGTATCGTCGACGAAGAAATGAACGATCTCCCGCATGACGGCGCCCATCAAGGCGAGGTGGTGGCGCGGGCGCCGCATCTGACCGCGGGCTATGTTGGCAACACGGCGGCGAGCGAGACGCTCTGGGCCGGCGGTTGGCTTCATACCGGCGATATCGGGGTGATCGACGCGCATGGCTATCTCCGCATCACCGATCGCGCCAAGGACGTGATCAAGACCGGCGGCGAATGGGTCTCCTCGCTCGATCTCGAGGATCTGATTTCGCGCCATCCGGATGTCGGCGAGGTCGCGGTGATCGGTGTCGTCGATGCGAAATGGGGCGAGCGGCCGGTTGCGCTCATCGTCCCCAAGGCCGGGCGGACGCTCGACCCCGAGAGTGTGCGCGCGCATCTGTTCAATGCCGCCGGGCGCGGTGAAATTTCGCGCTTTGCGGTGCCCGAGCGTATCGAAATCGTCGAGGCGCTCGATAAAACCAGTGTCGGCAAGCTCGACAAAAAGCGTCTTCGCGCGCGCTTCGGGTGAATGCCCGGCGCGCCGCCGGTTTACGCCTGCTGCTTGGTTTCGCTCGCCACTCTGCGCTCGTTGTCGACCATGTAATCGCGCGCGATCGGCAAGGCGTAGGGCGAACGGGTCATTTGGATCTGAAAATTCATGTGATCCTGGCGGCGGAAAGCGAGCTCTGAGCCGGCGAGGTAGAATTCGAACATGCGGCAGAAACGCTCGTCATAGAGCGAGGCGATGGCATCGCGATTGGCGGCGAAACGGCGGCGCCAATGGCGCAGCGTCTCGGCGTAATGCAGGCGCAGGATTTCGATATCGGTGATCCAGAGCCCGGCGCGTTCGATATGCGGCACGACTTCGCTCAAAGCCGGCGAATAACCGCCCGGGAAAATATATTTGGCGAGCCAGGGATTGGTGCTGCCCGGGCCCGCCGCGCGGCCGATCGCGTGCAGGAGTGCAACCCCATCCGGCGCCAGACAACGTTTCACCGTCGCAAAAAACTGCCGATAATGATCGACGCCGACATGTTCGAACATGCCGACCGAGACGATGCGGTCGAACGGTTCAGAGAGCGCGCGATAATCCTGCAATTCGAACCGCACCCGATCCGAAAGCCCCTCGGCTTCGGCGCGGGCGCGCGATTCGTGCAATTGTTCGGAAGAGAGCGTGATGCCGGTGACGCGGGCGCCATAGTCGCGCGCCAGCGTGAGGGCGAGCCCGCCCCAGCCGCTGCCGATATCGAGCACCGCAAGCCCCTCGCGATCGAGCTTGAGCTTCGCCGCGATATGGCGCTTCTTCAGGGTCTGCGCCTCTTCCAGGGTTTCGCCGCCGGTGGGAAAATAGGCACAGGAATATTGCCGGTCGCGATCGAGAAAGAGGCTGTAGAGCCGGCCATTGAGGTCGTAATGATGGGCGACGTTGCGCCGGGCGCGCGACGCCGGATTGAACTGGCGCCAACGCCGCAGCAGCCAGCCGCCCACGGTATGAAGATGCATCATGGGATGGGCGGAAAGATTGGTCTCGGAATTGCGCACCAGCACGTCGAGCATGGTGAAAAGCGAGCAATCGAGTGGTTCGACCTGTCGCTCCATATAGGCTTCGCCGAGCGCGAGCGAGGGATTGAGAACCAGGCGCCGGACCGCCGCCGGATAGTTGATCGCAAGACCCGCGGCCGGGCCGTCATGCTTGCCTTGATAGCGGCTCTGGGAGCCATCGGGCCAGCGCACCGTAAGCTGCCCCGCCGTGATCATTCGCCGTAAAAAACCATCCATAACAGCGCGCATGCCATTACCCGTGCTTCTTCCGTCGGTCGATCTTGCCCACGCAAGCCAGCATGGCGCAGAAATGGGGGGCACGTCAAAATTTTTCACCAACGCGCGAGGTGCCTCGCCTTGATTTCTTCCCGCCGGGCAGGAACAGTGGCGGCGGGCACTTCAGGGAGAGACATCGCGATGGCTAGCATCAGACGCTTCGCGCTGGCGGGGTTGGCAATTGCCGTGGCGCTGCTCGCGCCAGGGCTTGCGCGGGCCGAGGATCACGTCACCTTCGGCCTCGATTGGAAGGCGGAAGCCGAATATGGCGGCTATTACCAGGCGCTGGCGAGCGGGATCTATCGCCGCCACGGGCTCGACGTCACCATCCGCCAAGGCGGGCCGCAGGTGAACCAGACCCAGCTTCTGCTCGCCGGGCGGCTCGATTTCACCATCTCCTCGAACAGCTTCCTCGCCCTCAATTTCGTCCAGCAGAAGCTGCCTTTCGTCGCCATCGCCGCGATGTTCCAGAAAGACCCCTCGGTGCTCATCGCCCATCGCGGCCAGGGCCATGACAGTTTCGCAGCACTCCGCGGCCAGCCGATCATGATCGGCGCCGATACCCGCGCCGGCTGGTGGAATTTCCTGCGCGCCAAATTCGGCTATAGCGACAGCCAGATCCGCCCCTACACCTTCAATCTCGCGCCCTTCCTGCATGATAAAGCGGCCGTCCAGGAGGGCTATCTCGGCTCCGAGCCGTTCTCGATCGAGGAAGCGACGGGGGAAAAACCGGTGGTGCTTTTGGTCGCCGATGCCGGGTTCGCAGGCTACGCCAGCCTGATCACGACCAGCCGCAAGCTTACCGAGGATAAGCCCGAGCTCGTCCAGCGCTTTCTCGATGCCTCGATCGAGGGCTGGTATGCCTATCTCTACAATGACCCGACGCCGGGCAATGCCTTGATGAAGAAGGAAAACCCGGAAATGACCCAGCCCCTGCTCGACTATGGACGGAGGGTGCTGAAACAACATGGCATCGTCGATTCAGGCGATACCGAAAAGCTCGGGATCGGCGCCATGACCGCCGCACGCTGGCTCGAATTCTTCCAAAGCATGCAGCAGGCTGGGCTCTATCCGAAGGACATGGACTGGCGCAGCGCCTATACGCTGCGCTTCGTCGACAAGGGGGTTGGCCTGCAGATGCGACCGAAAACGCCTTGAGCTTCTCGCCGGCCTTGCTCTCCCTTGACGCGGTCGGCCGCCGATTTGAGAGCGGCACCGAAGCTTTGCGCGGGGTTTCGCTCACTATCGCGGCGGGTGATTTCGTTACCCTGCTCGGCCCTTCGGGCTGCGGCAAATCGACGCTGCTGCGGCTGTTGGCCGGGCTCGATCGGCCGGATCACGGCCAGCTTTCCTGGCAGGGGGCTGCCCCGGCGCCGGGGGAGATCGGGTTCGTCTTTCAGGATCCGACTCTGCTTCCGTGGGCGAGTGCGGCGGAGAATGTCTATCTGCCGCTCCGCCTGCGCGGGGTCGCGCGGGCGGCGGCGATGCCGCGCGTTGCTGCGGCACTAGCTTCGGTCGGGCTCGCGGGGTTCGCGCAGGCGCGCCCGGCGCAGCTTTCCGGCGGTATGCGGATGCGGGTCTCGATCGCCCGCGCGCTCCTCACCCGGCCGAAATTGCTGCTGATGGACGAGCCTTTCGCCGCCCTCGACGAATTCACCCGCCACAAGCTGCAAGCGGATCTCCTCGCCTGGTGGCAGGAGGCCGGCTGCACCATCGTCTTCGTCACCCACTCGATCTATGAGGCGGCGTTTCTCGCCCGCCGCATCGTCCTGATGAGCCCGCGCCCGGGGCGGATCGCGGACGACATCGCGGTCGATCTCCCGGCAGGGCCTGCGCGCCGGCTCGATCCCGCTTATGCAACCCTGGTCGCTGCCATCACGCGGCGGCTCGAAGAAACGCTCGACCCCGCCGCGGCGCCGGCATGACGCGTCTCGCCCCGCTGCTGTTCGGCCTCGCCGCCCTCGCGCTTTGGGAAGGCTTGGTGCGCGCGCTCGCCGTTCCCGCCTATCTCGTGCCCGGCCCGCTTGCGATCGCTGCCGCCTTTCTCGGGGATCCCGCCGGGCTGATGGCGGCGCTGGCGGCGACGCTGACCGTCACCCTCGCCGCGCTGATCGCGGCGACGGCGCTCGGCGTTGCCCTCGCGCTCCTGGTCGCGGCGAGCCCGCTGCTCCGCGCCGCGATCCAGCCCTGGGCGGTCGCCTTGCAAGTGACGCCGATTGTCGCCATCGCGCCGCTGATCATCGTCTGGGTCGGCGATCCCTTCGCCGCCCTCGTCGTCTGCGCCACCATCATCGCGTTTTTTCCGGTTTTCTCGGCGACCGCCGCCGGGCTCGCCGCCGTCGCGCCGGACTATCTCGATCTCTTCCGCCTCAACGGCGCGAGCGGCTGGCAGACGCTCTGGCTTTTGCGACTCCCCTCGGCGCTGCCCTATTTCCTCGCCGGGCTTCGGATTTCCGGTGGCCTCGCGCTGGTCGGCGCGGTGGTCGCGGAATTCGTCGCCGGCTCCGGCGGCTTCGCGACCGGCCTCGCGTACCGCCTGATCGAAGCCGGCTACCGCCTGCAAATCCCGCGCATGTTCGCCTGCCTCGTCTTGCTCGGCATCACCGGGCTTGCGATCAACGCCACCCTCGGGGCACTCGAACGCTGGTTTCTGGCGCGGCGGTAAGGGAAAAAGGAAAGAGTTCTTTTTTTTGCAAAAAAACCCTGTGGGGACGGCCCGTTGGGTTCAAGGAGGGTGGCGAGATTTGGGCATGGCTTCGCGTGCGGTCATGTGTCCGGCCTGTTGGTGCGGTGTGGTGACCGCGTGGCCCAGATGATTTCCGCGAACGACCTCCTAACAAAAAACTTTTCACCCTAAGAGCGGGCATCGGCGCCGCCGCTTTTTGCGCATCAAATAAAACGAGGGAGCTTTCGCCCCCTCGTTGGATGGTTTCAGACCAGCGGTGATCGTGAGATCAGGCGTTGCCGTTTGGGCTGGCGCGCTGGGTTTCGGGCTTCTGGCCGTCATAGCCCTGGGCGGTCTGGAAGCTGTTGGCATCCATCTGCGGGGCGCGGCCCCAGGCCAGCGTCGCGGCGCGGTCGGTGCTCGTTGCCGGCGGCTTGCCGGCAGCCTGCTGCTGCAGGGAGGCCGGCGCCTGATGGACACCATGGCCAGACGCGGTGAGCGCGATGGCGGCAACGGCTGCGAAAAGAAACTTGCGCATGATCTTCTACCCTCTTTCGTCGTGTGGTGGTCTGCCGCTCTGGCTGTCCACCGGATGGGCGAGAGATAGTAGCATAGGTTATCACACACAAGCTTATAAAAGCATGGCTGTGTTGCGCCGCACACAAAAGCCTTGGGCTTGCCATATCAGACGCATCACGGGGTGAGCGGGCGGGCCTCCTCGGGCAGCATGATCGGGATACCGTCCCGAATCGGGTAGGCGAGGCCGGCGGCATCGCTGATCAGCTCGTTCCGCGCGCGGTCATAGCGAAGGGGCTGCTTGGTGAGCGGGCAGATCAGGATTTCGAGCAGCCGCGGGTCGACCGGACGGTCACCGGTCTCGGGCAGGGAATTGGTCACGGGGCATCTCCCTCGGGGAAAAAATCAGCAGGCAAGGCGGGCGCCGCCGTCGCGGGCGGCGGCGCTCAAGCCGCTCAGCGGAACAGGAGGGCCGAAAGCTTGCGCCGCGCCGCCATCGTCACCGGGTCGTCCATGCCCCAGGCGGCGAAGAATTTCAGCAATTGCAGCCGCGCCGCGTCCTCGTTCCAGCCCGGTTGGCGGCGGATGATGTCGAGGAGTTCGTCCGCCGCCGCTTCCCGCTCGCCGAGCGCCGCTTGTGCGGTCGCGAGTGCGAAGCGGGCTTCGTGGTCGGCGGGGTCGGCCTTGAGCCGCGCCCGGTAGCTCTCGATCGCCGCCGCCGCCTTGCGTCCCTCGCTGGCGAGGGCGAGGGCGCTTTTGGCGCCAATGATCTCGGCATGCTCGGCGAGCGCCGCCGGCACTTGCGTCAGCGTCGCCTCGGCGTCCGCTTCATCCCCGAGCGCGATGAGCGCGCGGATCAGCCCGCCCCAGGCGGCGGCGTTTTCCGGCTCCTCGGCGAGCAGGGCGCTGAACAGGTCGCGTGCGCCGGCGGGATCGTCCGCGTCCAGCGCCGCCCGCGCCTCGGCCAGGAGATCGGCCGCCGGCATTGCCCCGCCAGCCGCCTTGAGGAGGTTTTCGACGAAACGCTTGACCTCCGATTCCGGCAAGGCGCCCTGGAACAGATCGGCGATCTGCCCCTGCCAGAAGGCGGCGACCGTCGGCACCGATTGCAGCGGCAGGCCGAGCTGGGCCAGTTGCTGGACCAAGGCCTGGTTCTTGTCGATGTCGATCTTGACCAGCTTGATCTGCCCGCCGGCGGCGCGGGTGACTTTTTCGAGCGTCGGCGTGAGCTGCCGGCAGGGGCCGCACCAGGTCGCCCAAAAATCGACCAGTACCGGCACCTGCCGCGACGCCTCGACGACATCGCGCATGAAGGTCCGCTGATCACCCTCGATGATCATCGCAGCACTCGCGCCGGGCGGCGCCGCGGTCGCGGCGGCGGGCCGTCCTTGTCCGATCAGTTCCATATCCGCAGCATCCTTGTTCGTAGGTTGTCGCAATTGCTGTCGCCCATCATAGGGCACGAACCCCGGTCCGCACCATCGGCCGGCTTAGAAGATTGTCTCGGGAAGTGCGCGCAGAACATCGTGGGTGCCCGCGACGATCATTTTCAGCGCGATATAAAGCACGATCAGCCAGCCGAGCCAGGCGAGCCGGGGATAGCGCGCGAGCAGGCGCGCGACGAGGTCGGTCGCGAAGGCCATCAGCACGACACCGAGCGCAAGACCGGCGACGAGCACGATGCGGTTATTCTCCGCCGCCCCCGCGACGGCGAGGACGTTATCGAGGCTCATCGAGAGATCGGCGGCGATGATCCGGAGTAAGGCTTGCGAGAGCGTTGTCGCTGCCGCCCCGCCCGTGCCGCTCTCGGCCGGCTTGCGCAGCTCGCGATACATTTTCCAAGTGACCCACAGCAGCAAGAGCCCGCCGGCCAGCGTGAGGCCGATGATCGCAAGCAGCCGCAGCGCGACCAGACCGCCGAGGATGCGCAAACCGGTGGCGGCGGTAATGCCGAGCACCATCGCCCGCCGCCGCGCCGCCGCCGGCAGCCCCCGGACGGCAAGCCCGACGACGATGGCATTGTCGGCGGCGAGGACGAGATCGATCGCCGCGACCTCGATCAGCGCGATCAGCGCGGGGAGGAGGGCGGCGGCGGTCATCGCGGCTCCAGGATCGGGCGTTGCAGGGTTGCGGCAAGCGGGGTTGTCAGGCGCCGCGCGGGAAGCTAGGGCGAGGAAGATTCTGATCTCCGCTCGTCTTAGGGATACCTGGAAAACATGGTTCCACGCTATACCCGCCCGGCGATGGCCGCGATCTGGGCGCCGGAGAACCGCTATCGCATCTGGTTCGAGATCGAGGCGCTCGCCGCCGAGGCGATGGCGGCGATCGGCGATATCCCGGAAGACGCGGCGCGCGCCATCCGCACGCGCGGCGGCCCGCGTGTCGCCGCGATCACGGCGGCCGACCTCGACCGCATCGATGCGATCGAGCAGGAGACGCGTCACGACGTCATCGCCTTCCTCACCTGGCTCGCCGAGGCGGTCGGGCCGGAGGCGCGCTTCGTTCATCTCGGCATGACCTCGTCGGACGTGCTTGATACGTGTCTTGCGGTGCAGCTTGCGCAAGCGAGCGATCTCCTGCTCGCCGATCTCGATCTCGTGCTGGCGGCGCTGAAGCGCCGGGCGTTCGAGCACAAAACGACGCTCACCATCGGCCGCAGCCACGGCATCCACGCCGAGCCGACCAGTTTTGGCCTGAAACTCGCCGGGCATTACGCCGAATTCGCCCGCGCCCGCGCCCGCCTCGTCGCCGCGCGCGCCGAGATCGCGACCTGCGCGATTTCCGGCGCGGTCGGCACTTATGCCCACGTCGATCCCCGGGTCGAGGCGCATGTTGCCGAAAAACTCGGCCTCGCGATCGAGCCGGTCTCGACCCAGATCATCCCGCGCGACCGCCATGCCGCCTATTTCTGCACGCTCGCGGTGATCGCGAGCGGCATCGAGCGACTGGCGACGGAAGTGCGCCATTTGCAGCGAAGCGAGGTGCGCGAGGCCGAGGAGTTTTTCCACCCCGGTCAGAAAGGCTCTTCGGCGATGCCGCATAAGCGCAATCCGGTGCTGAGCGAGAACCTCACCGGCTTGGCCCGCTTGGTGCGCGGCTACGCCATGCCGGCGCTCGAAAATGTCGCGCTTTGGCATGAGCGCGATATCAGCCATTCCTCGGTCGAGCGGGTGATCGCGCCGGACGCGACGATCGCGCTTGATTTCGCGCTCTCGCGGCTGGCCGGCATGATGGAAAAGCTGGTCATCCACCCCGCGCGCATGCAGGCCAATCTCGATTCCCTCGGCGGCGTCGTCCATAGTGGCGAGGTGCTGCTCGCGCTGGCCCGCGCCGGGCTTTCGCGCGAGGCGGCCTATGCCGTGGTGCAGCGCAACGCCATGGCGACCTGGGAGGCGCTCGGGACGAAGGCGGCGAAAAGCTTCCGCGACCATCTCGCGGCCGATCCCGAGGTCGCAGGACGGGTGCCGGCGGCGGTGCTCGATGCGGCGATGGATCCTGGGCTCCATCTCCGCACCCTCGATACCGTGTTTGCCCGCGTTTTCGGGCCTGACGGCGCGAAAGGAGACTAAGCCGGTGTGTACTCTGGTCGTGCTCCATCGCCCTGGTGATCCCTGGCCGCTCCTGCTTGCCGCCAATCGCGACGAAATGGTTGATCGCGGCTGGGATGCGCCGGCGGCACATTGGCCTGCGCATCCGGGCGTGGTCGGCGGGCGCGATCATCTCGCCGGCGGCACCTGGCTTGCCATCAACCGCGCCGGGGTGGTCGCCGCGGTGCTCAATCGCCAGGGCAGTCTCGGCCCCAAGCTCGGCAAACGGAGCCGCGGCGAATTGCCGCTGATCGCGCTCGCCGAAGACAGCGCCGAGGCCGCGGCAGCGGCGATCACCCGGCTCGATGCCGGCGAGTGGCGGCGCTTCAACATGGTGATCGCCGATCGCTCGGGTGCCTATTTCCTCCGTGGCCTCGCCACCGGCACGCCGCATGCCGAGCGGCTCGCGCCGGGTCTTGCGATGGTGACGGCGCGCGATCCCAATGATCTCACCAGCCCGCGCGTCGCCCGCCATTTGCCGCGGCTGATGGCAGCGCCGGCGCCGGTGCCGCCGGACGATTGGGAGAGCTGGCGCAGCATTCTCGCTGACCGCAGCGGCGCCATCGAAAGCCAGTTCACCATTACGCCGCGCGGCGGATTCGGCACCGTCTGTGCCTCACTCCTGGCGTTGCCCGCCAACGGCGTCCCGGTCTGGCTGTTCGCGCCGGGGCCGCCCGATAGCGCCGCCTTCACGCCGGTGAGCCTGGCGGCGGACTGACCGGCCTTTTCGCTTTGGCGGCGGGAGGGTATACCGAGGGCGCCGGATTTCGCGGCAGAAGGAAGGACACTCATGGCGCGACGGCGGCAAATTTACGAAGGCAAGGCGAAAATCCTGTTCGAGGGGCCAGAACCCGGCACCCTGGTGCAATATTTCAAGGACGACGCGACCGCCTTCAACGCCCAGAAAAAAGGCGTCATCACCGGCAAAGGCGTGCTCAATAACCGCATCAGCGAGTATCTGATGCTGCGCCTTGCCGAGGTCGGAATTCCCAATCACTTCATCCGCCGCCTTAACATGCGCGAGCAACTGGTTCGTGAAGTTGAGATTATTCCGCTCGAAGTGGTGGTTCGCAACATCGCCGCGGGCAGCCTCTCGGCGCGGCTTGGCATCCCTGAGGGCACCCGTCTGCCGCGCTCCATCATCGAGTTCTATTATAAAAACGATGCTCTCAACGACCCGATGGTGGCCGAGGAGCACATCACCGCGTTCGGCTGGGCAGCGCCGCAAGATCTCGACGACATCATCGCGCTCACGCTCCGCACCAATGATTTTCTCACCGGCCTATTTCTCGGCGTCGGCATCATGCTCGTCGATTTCAAGCTCGAGTTCGGCCGACTGTGGGAGAACGAGGAGATGCGGATCATCCTCGCCGATGAGATCAGCCCGGATAATTGCCGCCTCTGGGACGCCAAAACCAACGAGAAAATGGACAAGGATCGCTTCCGCCGCGATCTCGGCAAGGTCGAGGAGGCCTATCAGGAGGTGGCGCGTCGGCTCGGCATCATGCCCGAGGCCGGCTCACGCGATCTCAAGGGGCCGGAGACGATGCAATAGGCCGGCGGAACGTTTAAGGAGGCGGGCGATGAAGGCGATCGTCACAGTGATGCTTAAAGAGGGGGTGCTCGACCCGCAGGGCAAGGCGATCGCACAGGCGCTGCACGGCTTGGGCTTCGCCGCGGTCGCGGACGTGCGGGCGGGCAAGGTGATCGAGATCGAACTTAACGAAACCGACCCCGAGGCGGCGCGGGCCATGGCCAGCGAGATGGCGCGCAAACTGCTCGCCAATCTGGTGATCGAACGGTTTTCGGTGCAAGTGGAGGCGAAATGATGCGATCTCTCGTGGTTTTCGCGGCGCTGCTCGGCGGCGTCATGCTGATCGCGGCAAGGCCGGCCGAGGCCGGTTTCATCAAGCGCGATTTTCTCATCAAGTCCTGCGCCTCCTCCGATGAGCGGCGGCTCGCCGACTGCACTGGCTATCTCATCGGCGTCACCGACACCACCCAGAGCGAGGCAGGAAGCAAGGTTTGCGTGCCGGCCGGGCTTGCGATCCGCAATCTCCGCGATGCGGTCGTTTATTATCTCCGCGCGCATGCCAAGGGGGAGCCGGACGGCGATGCCGCGCCCGCCGTGCGCGCGGCGTTGCGGGCACTTTATCCCTGTCCACAATGAACGCCGGCATCGTTCTCTTTCCCGGCATCAACCGCGAGCGTGACATGGCGATTGCGCTCACCCGCGCGAGCGGGCGGGCGCCGCGCATGATCTGGCATCAGGAGACCGACCTCGCCGGCCTCGATCTCGTGGTGCTCCCGGGCGGGTTCAGCTACGGCGATTATCTCCGCTGTGGCGCGATGGCGGCGCGGGCGCCGGTGATGGCGGCGGTGCGCGATTTCGCCGCGCGCGGCGGCCATGTGCTCGGTGTCTGCAACGGGTTTCAGATCCTGATCGAGGCCGGGATGCTGCCCGGAGCACTGCTCCGCAATGCTGGCTTGCGTTTTCTCTCGCGCGACTGCCATTTGCGGGTCGAGCGCGCCGATACCGCCTTCACAAGCGGTTATCGGGCGGGCGATGTGTTCCGCGCGCCGATGGCCCATGGCGATGGCAATTACTTCGCCGATGACGCGACTCTGGACCGGCTGGAGGGTGAGGGGCTGATCGCCTTCCGCTATGTGACGCCGGCGGGTGACGTCACGCCCGGGGCGAACCCGAACGGCAGCGCGCGCGCGATCGCCGGCATTTTCTCGCCCAATTTACGCACCCTCGGCCTGATGCCGCACCCCGAAGACCTCGTCGACCCACTCGTCGGCGGCGAGGACGGTCTGCCCCTGTTCGCCGGGCTCGCTGGGGCGCTCGCAGCATGACCCGGGCGCGGCAGCCGGAGCGGACCGCAATGACGCCGGACGCGGTGCCGCGAATCACCGCGCTCAAGGTGCAGAATTATCGCGCGCTGAAATCGATCGAGATCAAAGACCTCACGCCGATGACCGTGCTGCTCGGCCCGAACGGCAGCGGTAAATCGACGGTTTTCGACGTATTCAATTTTCTTTCGGAATGCTTTCAATCAGGGCTGCGCCACGCCTGGGACCGGCGCGGTCGTGCGCGGGAACTCAAGACTCGGGGTAGCGAGGGGCCTTTGGTGATTGAGTTGAAATACCGGGAACGCCCCAAAACGCCTCTCATCACCTACCATCTCGCGATTGATGAAGAGCGGGGTAGTCCCGTCGTCACGGAGGAATGGCTGCGATGGACGCGCGGTAGAGGCGGTCAGCCTTTCCGGTTCCTGGATTATAGAAGGGGGGTTGGAAGGGTTATCAGGGGTGAGGAGCCTGACGCAGAGGCAACCCGCATTGAGGTTCCCCTGCGTGCGCCCGACCTGATCGCCGTCAACACGCTGGGCCAGCTTGCCGAACATCCTCGTGTCGCGGCGCTGCGCGATTTCATCACCGACTGGTATGTTTCCTATCTCTCCATCGATGATGCGCGCAACCAGCCGGAAGCGGGACCGCAGGAGCGGCTCAGCAAAACTGGGGATAATCTTCCGAACGTTATCCAGTACCTCAACGAGCGCCATTCCGATCGGCTGAATGAAATTTTCCGCGTTCTCGCCGAGCGGGTGCCACGTCTGGAAAGAGTCCTGGCCGAGGCGATGCCGGATGGAAGGTTGCTTTTGCAGATCAAGGACGCGCCGTTCGACCGGCCGGTGCTGTCACGCTTCGCCTCCGACGGCACGCTCAAAATGCTCGCCTATCTGATTTTACTCTACGATCCCGAACCGCCGCGCTTCATCGGCATCGAGGAGCCGGAGAATTTTCTCCACCCGCGCCTGCTCGGGCCTCTCGCGGACGAGTGTCGGCGCGCGAGCGAGCATTCCCAGTTGCTCGTCACCACCCATTCGCCGTTTTTTCTCGACGCGATGCAGCCGAAAGAAGTTCGTGTTCTCTATCGCGACGAGCAAGGCTATACCCAGGTCAAGCGCGCCTCGGATATTGAAGATATCAAAGATTTTATCGATGAGGGCGCGCGTCTCGGGCAGCTTTGGAGCGAGGGGCATTTTGGGCTTGGCGACCCACTGGTCCGTTCCGGGGCGCCGGAGAAGTCGCGGAAATCCTGATGGTGCTGCGGCATTTCGAAATCTTGGTCGAAGAGCCGTCAATGGAAGCTGCGCTAAGAGCCGTCTTGCCCAAGATGATCGGGGAAATGAGTTTCAAAATCACACAATATACTGATAAACGAACATTTCTTGAGAGGTTGCCGAATCGTTTGCGCGGTTATGCGCGATCATTGCCGTCGTCCCATAGAATTATTGTCGTCATCGATCGTGACAACGATGATTGCCACGAGCTAAAATCGTGGATCGAAACCATGGCGCGAAACGCTGGACTTCGGATCAGCGAAGATCAACGTGGGCCAGCCCAAATCATTGTCCGCATCGCTATCGAGGAGTTGGAAGCCTGGTATTTCGGAGATTGGGAGGCGGTGCGGGCGGCCTATCCGAAAGCTAACAAACCCCCACAGCATTGCCGCGCGCCGGATGCGGTCCAAGGGGGAACCTGGGAAGCCTTCGAGCGCAGCATGAGAAAATCTGGCTATTTCTCCTCGGGCCTGAGAAAGATCGAGGCGGCAACGAAGATCGCGCCCCATATCGATCCCGCCCGCAACACGTCGCCGAGCTTTCAGGCCCTTCGCCGGGCAATGACAAGGGTATGAAAATGTTCTTTTTTGAAAAAAAGAACCAAAAAACTCTCATGTGTTGGGCAGCGCCTATGGCACTGCCCGCTCCGAGGAGGCTTGCCACTCCGAGAAAACGGGAAAAAAGTCTTTTTTCTTCTTTTTCTTTAGAAAAAGAAGTTTTTTCTTCCCTTTTATCTTTATACGGCTACCCATGACCGAAATTTCTGCTGACCTCGCCCGTCAATTCGGCCTGAGCGCCGAGGAGTATGGCCGGGTTCTCGCCATTCTTGGGCGCACGCCGAGCCTTACAGAGCTTGGTATTTTCTCGGTCATGTGGTCGGAGCACTGCTCCTATAAATCCTCGCGCGTCTGGCTCCGTGACTTGCCGACGAGCGCGCCCTGGGTAATCCATGGGCCGGGTGAGAATGCCGGGGTGGTCGCGATCGGCGAAGGTTTGGCGGCCGTGTTCAAGATGGAGAGCCACAACCATCCGAGCTTCATCGAGCCCTATCAGGGGGCGGCGACCGGGGTTGGCGGCATTCTGCGCGATGTTTTCACCATGGGCGCGCGCCCGATCGCTAATCTCAATGCGCTCCGCTTCGGCGATCCGGCGCATCCGGCGACACGGCGCATCCTTGATGGCGTGGTGCGCGGCATCGGCGGCTATGGCAATTGCGTCGGCGTCCCCACGGTCGGCGGCGAGGTCAATTTCCATCCCGCCTATAACGGCAACCCGCTGGTCAACGCGATGACGGTCGGGATCGCGCCGGCGGATCGGATTTTCCTCAGCGCCGCTGCCGGTATTGGCAACGCCGTCGTCTATGTCGGCGCCAAGACCGGGCGCGACGGTATTCACGGCGCCACCATGGCGAGTGCCGAATTCGCCGAGGATGCCGAGGAAAAGCGCCCGACGGTGCAGGTCGGCGACCCGTTCACCGAGAAATTGCTGATCGAGGCCTGCCTCGAGCTGATGGCGACCGATGCCGTCATCGCCATCCAAGACATGGGCGCGGCTGGGCTCACCAGTTCCTCGGTCGAGATGGCGGGGAAGGGCGGGGTTGGCATCGAACTCGATCTCGACCAGGTGCCGCAACGCGAGACCGGCATGAGCGCCTATGAGATGATGCTCTCGGAAAGCCAGGAACGCATGCTGTTCGTGCTGCGGCCGGGGCGCGAGGCAATGGCGGCGGCGATTTTTCGCAAATGGGATCTGGATTTCGCGATCATCGGCCATCTCACCGAAAGCGGCCATATCGTCGTGCGCCATCGCGGGCGGATCGAGGCCGATATCCCGCTCGCCCCGCTCGCCGACCAGGCGCCGCTCTACCGCCGCCCGATCACCGAGACGCCGCCACCGCCGGCGCTCGATCCCGCCACCATCGCCGATCCGATCGGCATCAAAGCGGCCTTGCTGCGCCTCGTCGCCTGCCCTGACCTTTGCTCGCGCGCCTGGGTTTGGGATCAATATGACGCGACCGTCGGCGGGCAGACCATCAAGCGGCCCGGTGCGGCGGACGCTGCGGTGGTGCGGATCGAGGGGCATAATCTCGCGCTCGCGCTGACCACCGATTGCACGCCGCGCTACTGCGCCGCCGACCCGCACGTCGGCGGGGCGCAAGCGGTCGCCGAGGCGTGGCGCAACTTGACCGCAACCGGCGCCCGGCCACTTGCGCTGACCGATAATCTCAATTTCGGCAACCCGGAAAAGCCCGAGATCATGGGCCAGTTCGCCGCCGCGATCCGTGGCATGGCGGAAGCCTGCCGGGCGCTCGATTTCCCGGTCGTCAGCGGCAATGTCAGCCTCTATAACGAGACCGAGGGTCGCGCGATTTTGCCGACGCCGGCAATCGGCGGGCTTGGCGTGCTCGATCATGCGGCGGATGCGGTCGGGATCGCTCTGGCGCCGGGGTTGGATTTGGTGCTGATCGGGGCGAGCGTCGGCTGGCTCGGCCAAAGTCTCTGGCTCCGTGAGATTTGTGGCCGCGAAGAGGGCGCGCCGCCGCCGGTCGATCTCGCCGCCGAGCGCCGGGCGGGCGATTTCGTGCGCGCGGAAATTCTCGCCGGGCGCGTCAAAGCGTGCCACGACGTCGCCGATGGCGGGCTTTTGGTCGCGCTCGCCGAGATGGCGCTGGCGGGTGAGACCGGTGTGATCCTCGACCCGCCGCCGCCCGATTTGCCGGCGCATGCCTTTTGGTTCGGCGAGGAGCAAGGGCGTTACGTGCTCGCGCTCGCCGATGGCGCGGCCATGCTCGTCGCCGCCGAGATGGCGGGCGTGCCGGCGCGCTTCCTCGGCAGAAGCGATCGCAGCGAAAGCACCGGGCGGGATTTGACACTGCCGGGTGGCCTCGCCATATCGCTGGCAGAGTTGCAGGCGGCGCACGAGCGGTTTTTCCCCGCTTTCATGGCCGCGCCACACGAAACTAGCGGAATCGGCGAGGGATATGGCGATGGCGATGGCGGTGAGCGAGATCGAGGCCCTGATCAAGGCGGCGCTGCCTGATGCTCGCGTCACGATCGAGGATCTCGCCGGCGACGGCGATCACTACGCGGCAACGGTGGTGAGCGAGCGCTTCCGCGGCCTCTCGCGCGTCGCCCAGCACCAGATCGTCTATGCCGCGTTGCGTGGGCGCATGGGCGGTGAGCTGCATGCCCTCGCGTTGCAGACCATGCCTCCTGAATGACGCATGCGATAAGGAGTTTTTTCGCGATGACCACCGAAGCTTCCGCCAACCCCGTTTTCGCCCGCATCCAGGCCGAGATCGACGCCCATCCCGTTATGCTGTTCATGAAGGGGACGGCGATGTTCCCGCAATGTGGCTTCTCGGCCCGTGTCGTGCAGATTCTCACCCATCTCGAAGTCCCCTTCCACACCGCGAACGTCCTGGAAGACCCGGAGCTGCGCGACGGTATCAAGCAGTTCTCCAACTGGCCGACCATTCCGCAGCTTTATGTCAAAGGCGAATTCGTCGGCGGCAGCGATATCGTCACCGAGATGTTCCAGTCTGGCGAGCTTGCTGCACTGCTCAAGGAAAAGGGCGTGCCGCACCAGGCCGCGGCCTGACGTCGCCGGCGTCTGACCGGCGGCGGGAGCGGGCGCTCGGCGCCCTGCTTGGGCTTGCGGTGGGTGATGCGCTCGGCGCGCCGCGCGAAGGCAGCCCCCGCGATGTCGAGCCGCCGCTGATCGGCATGGTCGGTGGCGGGCCGTTCGCGTTGCCGCCGGGCGCGTGGACGGATGATACCGCTTTGGCCCTCTGTCTTGCCGATTCGCTGCTGGCCGATCCGGCGCTCGACCCTCTGGACCTCCTTTCCCGGTTTCTGGGCTGGTGGGAGCGGGGCGAAAATAGCGCGACCGGCGTTGGCATCGGCATCGGGCGGACGACCTGGGCGGCGCTGGAAGGGTTTCGCACGGAGGGCCGGCTTCTCGCCGAAGCGGGTCGGGCGCCGGCGAGCAATGGCGGAATCATGCGGCTTGCGCCGGTTGCGATTCGCTTTCATGGCGCGCCGGACGAGGCGGCGCGGATCGCCCGCGCACAGAGCCAGACGACCCATGCGGCGGCGGTCGCGGTCGAGGCGGCCGAACTTCTTGCCCGCATTCTGGTTGCAGCGATCGCCGGCGCGGGCAAGGCGGCGCTTGCCGCGCCTGGCGCTGATGTGCGCGAGCCGGCGATCGCGGCCCTGGCATCAGGGGCGTGGCGGGGCAAGCGGCGGGGCGAGATCAGCGCCGATGGCAGCGCGGCGGGCACGCTGGAAGCGGCGCTCTGGTGTGTCGGACGTGCCGGGGATTTCTCTGAGGCGGTGCTGCTGGCCGCCAATCTCGGTGGCGATGCCGATACCGCCGCGGCGATCGCCGGGCAGATCGCGGGCGCCATTTGGGGCGCGGCTGCCATTCCGCAAATCTGGGTGGAAAACCTCGCCAAGGTCGCGCATATCTCTGACCGGGCGCTGCGGCTCTATGAGGCTGGCGCTTTCATGGGGGAATGATTTTGGGAGACGAGATATGGATCCGCGCCGCGATCGAGCCATTGGCAGCCTGCTCGGGCTTGTGGCCGGCGATGCGCTCGGCGTGCCGTTGGAATTTCAAAAGCGTGATTCCCGCCCGCTCGTCACCGATCTCATCGGCGGCGGCCCGTTTGGCTTGAAGCCCGGCGAGTGGACCGATGACACGGCGATGGCGCTTTGCCTCGCCGAATCGCTCCTCGCCCATCCCGATCTCGACCCGCGCGATTTGATGGAGCGCTTCGTGCGCTGGTGGAAAAAGGGCGAAAATAGCGCGACCGGCACCTGTTTTGACATCGGCAACGCGACCCGCGCGGCGCTCGAGCGCTTTCGCAAGAATGGCGATCCGATGGCGGGCTCGGAAGATCCGATGGATGCCGGCAATGGCAGTATCATGCGCCTCGCGCCGGTTGCCATCCGTTGGCATGGTTCGCCCGATCGCGCGGCGGCGATTGCGCGTTTGCAGAGCCAGACCACGCACGCCGCGCCAGCCTGCCTCGATGCGTGTGAGTTGCTCGCGCGCGTGTTGGTCGCGGCGATCGGTGGCGCTGGCAAGGCGGCGCTGTTGCAGCCGGCGCGGCCGGGCTGGCTCGCCGAAATCACCCAGATCGCCGCTGGGCGCTGGCGCGATAAGCAGCGGGCGCAGATCCGCTCCTCCGGCTATGTCGTCGATACGCTGGAGGCGGCGTTCTGGTGCGTCGCGCGCTCGGAGGATGCGCGCGCGGCGCTAATTCTCGCGGCCAATCTCGGCCAGGATGCGGATACCGTCGCGGCGGTGACCGGGCAGATCGCCGGCGCGATTTGGGGCGCTTCGGCCTTGCCGCTCGCCTGGCGGGAGAAGCTGGTCGGCATCGATCGCATCACCCGGCTCGCCGAGCAGCTATTCGATGTCGTGAAATAACTTTCTCCCATGCGGCTGTCGCCATCGGCGAGAGCCGCCCCGGGAAAGTTTTTTTGGTTCTTTTTTTCAAAAAAGAACCAACCCTGTTTACATGAAGAAATCTCTTGCCGGCGCGCCCTCGAAATTATACAAGATTTAGAGCATATAAAAAAATTCCACGATATAAAATCGTGTTTTACAGGAGTTCCCGCCGATGACGAAGTCCAACCCGCCGCATCCCGAGACCCTTGCACTCCATGCCGGCTGGCGCGCCGATCCGGTGACCCATGCGGTTGCGGTGCCGATCTATCAGACCACGTCCTATCAGTTCGACAGCACCGAGCAGGCGGCCAATCTGTTTGCGCTGAAGGAACTCGGCAACATCTATACCCGCATCATGAACCCGACCGTCGATGTCCTGGAAAAGCGACTTGCGGCGCTCGAGGGCGGGGTTGCGGCGCTGGCGGTGGCCTCGGGGCAGGCGGCCTCGGCCTTGGCGGTGCAGAATCTCGCCCGCGCCGGCGACAATATCGTGAGCGCGACCGATCTTTATGGCGGCACCTGGAATCTGTTCGCCAATACGCTCAAGGATCAGGGGATCGAGGTGCGGTTCGTCGATCCCGAAGACCCTGAGGCGTTCGCGCGGGCGACCGATGCCCGCACCCGCGCCTATTACGCCGAAACATTGCCCAATCCTAAGCTCCGCGTCTTTCCGATCGGCGAGGTTGCGGCCATCGGGCGGCGTTTCGGCATCCCTTTGATCATCGACAACACGGCGGCGCCCTTGCTTGTCCGCCCCTTCGCGCATGGCGCCGCGGTGGTGATGTATTCGGCGACGAAATGGCTCGGCGGGCATGGCAATTCGATCGGTGGCGTTTTGATCGATGGCGGCAATTTCGACTGGGGTGCGTTTCCCGAACGCCAGCCGCTGCTCAACCGCCCTGACCCGAGCTATCATGGCGCGGTGTGGAGCGAGGCGGCAAAGCCGCTCGGCCCCATCGCCTATATTTTGAAGGCGCGGGTGACGCTGCTGCGCGATCTCGGCGCGGCACTCAGCCCGTTCAATGCCTTTCTCATACTCCAGGGGCTCGAGACCCTGGCGCTCAGGATGCGCGCCCATAGCGAGAATGCCGCGGCGGTCGCAGCGTTTCTCGCTGGCCACCCAGACGTCACCCGCGTCATCTATCCGGGCCGCGCTGAAGGCTTGGCATTGGCCCGCGCGGCGCAGTACATGCCGGGCGGGAAGGGTGGTCTGGTCGGGTTCGAGCTCGCGGGCGGCGCTGAGGCCGGCCGGCGTTTCATCGACGCGCTCAAACTTTTCTATCATGTCGCCAATATCGGGGATTCCCGCAGTCTCGCGATCCATCCGGCGACCACGACGCATTCCCAGCTTTTGCCGGCCGAGCAAGCGGCGAGCGGGGTTTCGCCCGGTTATGTGCGGCTTTCCATTGGCATCGAGCATATCGACGACATTCTCGCCGACCTCGATCAGGCGCTGGCGGCGGCGAGAATGGTTGGCTGAGCATGGCTGACGATCGCGACGATGATCCGCCGCCGCGCGGCGCCTTGATTGCGCTGGTCGTGGTGGCCGTTCTCGTCGCGGGCGGGTTGTGGCTCGTGCATGTTCTCGGTGAGGCCGGGCGGGTGCAGGATTGCGTCGCCGCCGGGCGCAGCAATTGCGCGCCGGTCGCAGCCCCCGGCCACTGAGGCGGCGGCTGACGTTCAGCCGCCCGCCGGCAGCAGCACCAGCGCGCTCGCGAGCGCGGCGATGCCTTCGCCGCGGCCGGTAAAGCCGAGTTTTTCCGAGGTCGTCGCCTTGATTGCAACCTGGCCCGCGGCGACGCCGAGGAGTTCGGCGAGCCGTGCCGCCATCGCCGGCACGTGCGGCGCGATTTTCGGCCGCTCGCAGATCAGGGTGACGTCGGCATTGCCGAAGACGCCGCCGCGCGCAATGATGCGGCCAGCCGCGTGGCGGAGGAAGCGGGCGCTGTCGGCGTCTTTCCATTCGGCGTCGGATGGCGGGAAATGGCGCCCGATATCGCCCTCGGCGAGGGCGCCGTAAATTGCGTCACAAAGCGCGTGGATGCCGACATCGGCGTCCGAATGGCCGGCGAGCCCTTGCTCATGCGGCACGACGACGCCGCAAAGAACGAGCGTGCGGCCCGGCGCGAAGGCGTGGACATCAAAACCGGTGCCGATGCGGGGCAGCCAGCTTGGCAACGGCGCATGATTTTCGTGCAACACTCCCGCGCCCCCTGCGCCCATCTGCTCTCTCTCTCGGCATGATCGCCGGACACTGGTTGCGCGTCAACCTTCGAGCGGCTAATTTGATTAAATGCTGAGCACCCGTTCTTCGCCGTCTCCCGCTCTCGCCGGTTTTTCCAAGCTCGCCGCGATCGACCTCGGCGGTGGCGTGCGGCTTCCCGAGCCGGTCATTCTCGCGCCGATGTCGGGGGTGACCGATCTGCCGTTCCGTCGCCTCGTGCGCGCGCTCGGCGCCGGCCTCGTGGTTTCGGAGATGATCGCCTCCTGGGCGATGATTCGCGAAAACCAGACGACATTGCGGATGGCGGAAGTGGTCTCCGGCACCGGGCCGAACGCCGTCCAGCTCGCCGGCTGCGAGCCGCAGGCGATGGCGGAGGCGGCGCGGCTTGCCGTTGCACGCGGCGCCGATCTGATCGACATCAATTTCGGCTGCCCGGTGAAGAAAGTGGCGCTCGGCCAGCAGGCGGGCTCGGCCCTGATGCGCGACGAGGGGCAGGCGGCGCGCATTCTCGAAGCCACGGTGCGCGCCGTCCCGGTTCCGGTGACGCTGAAAATGCGCCTCGGCTGGGACCATGCCAACCGCAACGCGCCGCGCCTTGCGCGCATCGCCGAATCCTGCGGCATCCGCATGGTGAGCGTGCACGGCCGCACCCGCCAGCAATTCTATACCGGCAACGCCGATTGGGATTTCATCGCTGAGGTCAAGCAGGCGGTTTCGATTCCGGTGATCGTCAACGGCGATATCAAGACGCCGCTTGATGCCGCCCGCGCGCTTGCCCGCTCAGGCGCCGACGGGGTCATGGTCGGGCGCGGCTGCTATGGCCGGCCCTGGCTGCTCGCCGAAATCAGCCATTTCCTCGCGACCGGCGAGACGCTCGCGCCGCCGCCGCTCGCGCGCCAGAAGGAAATCCTGCTCAGCCATCTCGACGCCATGCTCAGCCATTACGGTGCGGAGGCTGGGCTTCGCATCGCGCGCAAGCATATCGGTTGGTACACGACCGGCCTCCGTGGCTCGGCGATGTTTCGCGCCGACATCAACCGGCTCGATGAGGTTGCCGCAGTGCTCGCGCTGATCAATCGCTTTTATGACCCGCTGATCGACGCCTCATCCCCGGTCGCCGAGGCGGCCTGATGCGTGCTGCGCGCGGGATCAGCAGCGCAGATCAGGCAGGGGCGGAACTGGCGGCTATGGAGCCGGCCCTGCTGCTCGGCGCCTTGCCGGCGCCGGTCGTGTTGCTCGATCCCGAAAACCGTTTTCAGTATGCCAATCACGCCGCCGAGCAGTTCTTCGGCCTCTCGCGAACCCAGCTCATGCAGCTTCGCCTGCTCGATCTGGTGCCGCCGGATAATCCGATTTTCATGCTGCTCTCGCAGGTTCGCCGCGGCGAGGTCACGGTCGCGGATCATGATCTGACCCTCGAAAGCCCGCGCCTTTCGAAGCCGGGGATCACCGTCCAGGGCACCCCGATTGCCGAAAAGCCGGGCTTTGTTTTATTGATTTTGCAAGATTTCTCGGCCGCTCGTGCGCTCGACCGGCAATTGAGCTTCCGTGGTGCGGCGCGCAGCGTCGCCGGGATGGCGGCGGTGCTCGCGCATGAGGTGAAAAACCCGCTTTCCGGCATTCGGGGGGCGGCGCAACTGCTCGAGAACTCGGTCGCCGAGGCCGATCGCGAACTCGCCGTTCTGATCCGCGACGAGGCCGACCGCATTCGCACCCTCGTCGACCGCATGGAGGTGTTTGGCGAAAAGCCGCTCCGGCGCGAGGCGGTCAACATCCATCGCGTGCTCGAGCATGTCCGCCGCCTCGCGCAGTCGGGCTTTGCCGCTGGGATCCGCTTCAACGAGCTTTACGACCCCTCCCTGCCGCCGGTCTCCGGCCATCGCGACCAGTTGCTGCAAGTGATCCTCAATCTGGTCAAGAACGCTGCCGAGGCGATCACCGAAGCCGGCGTCACGCCTGGCGAGATCACGCTTTCGACGGCGTTTCAGCACGGTTTCCGCCTCGCCGTGCCGGGGGCGGAGGAGTCGCTCCACCTGCCCTTGGTGGTCGCGGTGCGCGATAACGGGCCGGGCATCGCCGACGACATCCGCCCGCATCTCTTCGACCCCTTCGTTACCTCGCGGGTTGCTGGCAGCGGGCTCGGGCTTGCGCTGGTCGCCAAGATCATCGGCGATCATGGCGGCCTGATCGAGGTCGAAAGCCGGCCCGGACGCACGGAATTCCGGCTCCATCTTCCCATGCTGACTGAAAAAGGCGACACCGTATGAGCCTGCCGGGGGCTGTTCCGACGATCCTGATCGCCGATGACGACCGCTCGATCCGCACCGTGCTCACCCAGGCGCTCGGGCGCGCCGGCTACCAGGTGCGAAGCACGCAGACGGCGGCGACCCTCTGGCGCTGGGTCGAGGAGGGGGAGGGCGATCTCGTCATCACCGACGTCGTCATGCCGGATGAGAACGGGCTCGATCTGGTGCCGCGCATCCGCCGCCTGCGCCCGGACTTGCGCGTCATCGTCATGAGCGCGCAATCGACGCTGCTGACGGCGGTCAAGGCGGCGCAGCGCGGCGCCTTCGAATATTTGCCCAAGCCCTTCGATCTCAAGGAATTGCTCGCCGCGGTGGGCCGCGCGCTGACGGCGCCGTCGCCGATGGCCGAACGGCCGCCGGCGATCGGCAGCGAGGGCGAGGAGCGCCTGCCGCTGATCGGGCGCAGCCCGGCGATGCAGGAGATCTACCGCACCATCGCTCGCCTCACCACCACCGACCTCACCACCATGATCATCGGTGAATCCGGCACCGGCAAGGAACTGGTCGCGCGTGCGCTGCATGATTACGGGCGCCGGCGTGGCGGCCCGTTCGTTGCCATCAACATGGCGGCGATTCCGCGCGAACTGATCGAGAGCGAATTATTCGGCCACGAGCGCGGCGCCTTTACCGGCGCGACCAGCCGCAGCCCCGGGCGTTTCGAGCAGGCGGCGGGGGGGACGCTGTTTCTCGACGAAATCGGCGACATGCCGCCCGAGGCGCAAACCCGGCTTCTCCGCGTGCTGCAGGAGGGGGAATTCACCTCGGTCGGCGGGCGTCAGTCTATCCGCGCCAATGTCCGCATCATCGCCGCGACCCACCGCGATCTCCGCCAGGCGATCCGCCAGGGCCTGTTCCGCGAGGATCTCTTCTACCGCCTCAACGTGGTGCCGATCCGCCTGCCGCCGCTCCGCGAACGCGCCGAGGACATCCCCGAACTCGCCCGCCATTTCCTTGACCGCGCGAGCGAACAGGGGATGGCGGCGAAGGCCCTCGACGAGGAAGCGCAGCGCGCGCTGATGGCCTATCGCTGGCCGGGCAATGTCCGCGAACTCGAAAATCTGATGCGTCGCCTCGCCGCCCTCTACCCGCAGGAGGTCATCGGGCGCGAGGTGATCGAGAGCGAGTTGCTCGATACCGGCGCATCCCCCGCCGCCGAGCCGCCGCCGCCGGCGGCATCGGCATCGGAAAGCTTGGCGCAGGCGGTCGAGCGGCATATCATGCATGTTCTTGCCGCCCATCGTGACGGGCTTGCGCCCTCCGATATCTATGACCAGGTGCTGGCAGAGGTCGAGCGGCCGCTGATCGAGCTGACGCTGGCGGCGACCCGGGGCAACCAGATCAAGGCCGCTGCCATGCTCGGACTGAATCGCAACACGCTGCGCAAGAAGATCCGCGATCTCGACATCCAGGTGCTGCGCGGCGTGTCATGAGGCGGGCAGGGCGGGTGCCGTGACGCTCATCCTCTCCGAGCATGAAGAGGCCGCCGCACCGCTCGACGGCGCGCCGCCGGCGTCATCTGACGTCAACGCAGGCGCCGGGCGCGGCTCATGGCGATTGGCGCGGCTCGGCGATCTCCTGCTCGGCAAGGCGGCGACGCTTTTGCTTGCCGCCGGCGCGCTTTTGCTCGGCATCGGCACGTTTTCGGTGCTCGCCAACGGCGTGCCGCTCGGCTTGCGGCCAAACCTGGTGTTTGGTCTGGTGCTCGCCAATGTCGTGGTGCTGCTGTTGCTCGGCGCGCTGCTCGCCGGGCGGGTCACGCGGGTTTGGGTCGAGCGGCGGCGGGGATCGGCGGGCTCGAAGCTCCATGTCCGGCTGGTGCTGTTGTTCAGTGGCGTTGCCGTCGTCCCGGCGATCGTCGTCGCCGGCTTCGCCGCCGCGATTTTCAATGTCGGCATCGAGGCTTGGTTCAATGAGCGGGTGCAGACCGCGCTCGAAGAAAGCCTGCAAGCGGCCCAAGGCTATCTCGACGAGCATCGCAACAACATTCGCGCCGATGCCCTCGGCATGGCCAACGACCTCGCCCAGGCCGGCCGCTTCCTCGCCGACGATCCGGAAACTTTTGCCCGCATCCTCGGCTCTCAAGCGGCGTTGCGCGGCTTGACCGAGGCGGTGGTGTTCGAGCCCGAAACCGGACAGGTGCTGGCGTCGGCCGGGCTGATGTCGGGGCTTGGCGCGGAATTGCCGCCGGCCTGGGCGATCGAGGCGGCGCGCGGCGGCGATGCCGTGGTCATGGATGGCGGCGATGGCACGCGAGTGCGCGCCGTCGTGCTCATCAATGCGACGCCGTCCTTGATGCTGATGATCGATCGTCCGGTCGATCCCGCCATCCTCGACCACATGGCGCGCGTGCAAAAAGCGGTCGCGGAATATGACCGGCTCGATCAGAATCGCTCGGGTCTGCAGATCACCTTCGTCGTCGTCTTCGCGCTCGTCGCCCTCCTCGTCCTCGCCGCGGCGGTCTTGATCGGCCTCGTCATCGCCAATCAAATCGCGCGCCCGATCGGGCGGCTGATCCAGGCCGCCGAGCGGGTGCGGGCCGGCGATCTCGCGGTCAGGGTGCCTGAGACCGCGACCGGGGACGAAATCGCCGGGCTTTCCCGCGCCTTCAACCGCATGACCGGCCAGCTCGGCGCGCAGCGTAGCGAGCTGATGGACGCCTATAGCCAGATCGACGAGCGCCGGCGCTTCACCGAGGCGGTCTTGTCCGGGGTTTCGGCCGGGGTCATCGGCCTCGATGACGAAGGCCGCATCGAACTGCCCAACCGCGCCGCCGGCGATCTCCTCGACCGCGAGTTGATGACCGCGATCGGGCGCGATCTCGGGGCTGAGGTGCCGGAATTCGCACCCCTGATCGAAGCCGCGCGCGCCGCCCCGGAGCGGGCGCAAACCGCCGAAATCGCGATCGGCCCGGCCCATCGCCGCCGCACCCTTTTGGTGCGCATCGGCGTCGAGCAGGCGGCGGGCCGGGCGCGCGGCTTCGTCGTCACCTTCGATGACATCACCGAGCTGCAATCCGCCCAGCGCAAGGCGGCCTGGGCCGATGTCGCGCGGCGCATCGCGCATGAGATCAAGAACCCGCTGACCCCGATCCAGCTCGCCGCCGAGCGGTTGAAGCGCCGCTTCACCAAGGAAATCCACTCCGACCCCGAGACCTTCAGCCAGTGCGCCGACACCATCGTCCGCCATGTCGGCGATATCGGCCGCATGGTCGATGAATTCTCGGCCTTTGCGCGCATGCCCCAGCCGGTGATCCGCCCCGAGGATATCGGCCGCATCCTGCGCGAGGTGCTGATCCTCCAGCGCCATGCCCATCCCGAGATCGCCTGGACGACGCGGATCCCGCCCGCCGGGCCGATCGCGCCCTGTGACCACCGATTGCTCGGCCAGGCGCTCACCAATCTCCTGCAAAACGCCGCCGATGCGATCAGCATGCGCCCGGGCGCAGGCGCGATCACGCTCGCGGTCATCGACGGCGAGCAGGCGGTGCGAATCGAAATCCAAGATGACGGCGTCGGCCTTCCCGCCGAGGACCGCGCCCGCCTGACCGAACCCTATGTCACGCACAAGCCGAAGGGCACCGGGCTTGGTCTTGCCATCGTCAAGAAGATCATGGAGGACCATGGCGGCAGCCTGGTTCTCGATGACCGGCAGGATGGGCCGGGTGCGGTCGCGATCCTCGTCTTGCCTCGCGCCCCCGCTTCTTCCTAAGGTTGCCCCATGGCGCATGACATTCTGATCGTCGATGACGAGCCCGATATTCGGCTGCTCATCGAGGGCCTGCTCTCCGACGAAGGCTATGAGACGCGGACGGCGAGCACCGCCGAGGAGGCGATCGCCGCCTTCCGTCAACGCCGGCCCTCGCTCGTCATCCTCGATGTCTGGCTCCAAGACAGCACGATGGATGGGCTCGGCATTCTCGAAATCCTCCATCGCGAGGAGCCGCAAGTGCCGGCGATCATGATCTCGGGGCACGGCACGATCGAGATGGCGGTCGCGGCGATCCAGCAGGGCGCCTATGATTTCATCGAAAAGCCGTTCAAGGTCGATCGCCTGCTCCTCGTCGTGCGGCGCGCTTTGGAGGCGGCGCTGTTGGCGCGCGAGAACGCCGAATTGCGGCTTCGCGCTGGCCCCGAGAACGAGCTGATCGGCCACTCGCCGGCGATCGTGGCGCTGCGGGCGGCGATCGAGCGGGTGGCGCCGACCGGCTCGCGGGTTCTGATCAGCGGCGCTGCCGGCGTGGGGAAAGAGGTCGCGGCGCGCCTAATCCATCGTCTGTCGCGCCGTGCGGAGGGGCCGTTCGTCGTGCTCAATGGCGCAACCCTCAGCCCCGGGCGCTTCGAGGAGGAATTGTTCGGGATCGAGGCCGGGCCGGACCCGACGCTGCGCCCGCGCCGCGCCGGTGTTCTCGAGCGCGCCCATGGCGGCACCCTGCTGCTCGACGAGGTGTCTGACATGCCGCTCGAAACCCAGGGCAAGATCGTCCGCGCCCTCCAGGATCAGACCTTCGAGCGGATCGGCGGCGCGGCACGGGTTCGCGTCGATGTCCGTGTCATCGCGACGACCAATCGCGACCTCCAGGCCGAGATCGCCGCCGGCCGCTTTCGCGAGGATCTCTATTACCGGCTCAACGTGGTGCCGCTGCGTGTCCCCCCCTTGCGCGAGCGGCGGGAGGATATTCCCGAACTCGCGCGGCATTTTCTGCAACGCTCGGCGGAAAGCGCCGGCATGCCGCGGCGCGCGCTTTCGACCGACGCGCTGACCGCGCTGCAGGCCTATGAGTGGCCGGGCAATGTCCGCCAATTGCGTAACCTGATGGATTGGCTGATGATCATGGCGCCGGTGGCGCCAGGGGATCTGATCCGTGCCGATTCCCTGCCGCCCGAGATCACCTCCGGCGCGCCCACCGTGCTGGCGCTCGATCCGCATGCCGACATCATGGCGCTGCCGCTGCGCGAGGCGCGCGATATGTTCGAGAGCCAGTATTTGCAAGCGCAATTGCTCCGCTTCTCCGGCCATATCAGCCGCACCGCGCAGTTCGTCGGGCTTGACCGCAGCGCGCTGCATCGCAAATTGAAGCAGCTTGGTCTTCAGAGCGAGGAACGCGGCTGACTTTTCGCGCGCCGGATGATTGGCGCGAGGGCCGAGAGTATGGCAGAAAGCGGCACGCCGGGATTGAAGGGGTGAGGGCATGAACAGGCTTTCGCGGATGGAGAGACGGATCGCCGGCCTGATGATGGGGCTTGGCCTCGGCGCTGGCCTTGCCGGCGTCGCTTGGGCCGACACTCTCGCGCAGCCGCCGGATCTTGTCGGCCCGTCGCTGCCGGGGGCGCAAAAGCCGGGGGCGCAAAAGAGCGCGCAGCAGGCCGCGCCGCCGGTGATGGGGCCGCCTATGCCGCACGCCGCATCACCCGCGGCCTCACCCCCAAGGGGCGAGCCGCCGCATACCCTGGTTGCGGCGCTGGTTGCCGCCTACTCGACCAACCCAACCCTGCTCAGCGAGCGCGCGCATCTGCGCTCGGTCGATGAAAATGTGCCGACTGCGCTCGCCGGTTGGCGCCCGCAGGTTACGTTTCAGGGCGAAGCGGGCTATGGCTACGGCACCCAGTCGCTCTATTTCCCGCCCGGCCCCCTCCAGGTGTTCGCCAATGCCCGTGACCTTGGCATCGCCCAGGCGAACATCACCCAGCCGCTCTACACCGGCGGGCGCGTGCATGCCCAAACGGAGGAGGCAGAAAATAATGTCATGGCCGAGCGCGCCAAGCTGATCGCGACCGAGCAGCAGGTGTTTTCCCAGGCGGTCAACGCCTATGTCACGGTGATCGAGGATCAGCAATTGCTCGCTCTCAACATCAACAACGAGCAGGTGTTGACCAAGCAGCTACAAGCCACCAACGATCGTTTCCGGGTTGGCGAGATCACCCGCACTGATGTCGCGCAGGCGGAGGCGGCGCTGGCGCAAGCGCGTTCACAGCGCGAGACCGCCGAAGGCACGCTGCAAACCGCGCGCTCGACCTATCTCAGCATCATCGGCGAGCAGGCCGAGCATCTTAACGAGCCGCAGCCGCTCAAATTGCCGGTCAAGGACGAGGTCAACGTCAACAAGCTGGCGGCGGCCAATAATCCGAACGTGATCAACGCCCAGTTTCAGCTTGCCGCGGCGCAGGACGCGATCGACAGCGCCTTTGCCAACCTGATGCCAACGGTCAGCATACAGAACCAGAACTTCACCCAGCAGAACGTCGCTTTCCCCTACAGCGCGGTCAATGGCGGCCAGGTGACGCTGAATTTGAATATGCCGATCTATCAAGGCGGCTCGGAATATGCCGCCATTCGCCAGGCGCGCCAGAATGAGCAGGCGGCGCGCAAGAACCTCGACGAGGCGCGCCGCACCGCGATCCAGCAGGCGACGCAGTCGTGGGAGACGCTGATCGCCGCGCGGGCGGCGATCGCGAGCGATCGTGCCGCCGTGCGCTCCAACCAGATTGCCCTCGAAGGCGTCGAGCGTGAGGCGATTGTCGGGAGCCGCACCACGCTCGACGTCTTGAACGCGCAGCAGGCGCTGCTCACCTCGCAAGTGACGCTGGTGCAGGACCTGGCGAACCTGGTAAATGCCTCTTACAATGTCGCCGCGGCCGTCGGGCGGCTCACGGCGCGCGATCTCAACCTGCCAGTCGCGGTCTATGATGAGACGGCGTATTACCGGGCGGTGCGCAACCGGTGGTTCGGCAGCGGCGATTACGCGACCGGCCAGCCCGGGCGCTGAGGGCGTGCTGGCTGGTCGCGTGAACCCGGTCTTAAGCAAACGCGGCTAGAACCGGGCAGAGACGCGGGCCGGCTGAGTGCCGCGATGAGGCGCGAACAGGGTTTGAGGTGGGCATGAATAGCGAGACGCCGAAGGAAGGGGCCGCGGGCGACCCCTCCATGGAGGAAATCCTCTCCTCGATCCGTCGGATTTTGAGCGAGGACGAGAAAGAGGCCAGCGCCGCACCGCCCGAGGACGACGTGCTGGTTCTCGACCAGACGATGTTGGTCAAGGACGAGGCGGCGACGCCAGCGGAAGCGCCCGCCGCCATGGCGCCGCAACCCGAACCTGAGCCCGAGCCAGAGCCCGAGCCGTTGGCACCCGCGCCGGCGGTCATGGCGGCGATGCCGGAGGAAGACGTGCCGGCAACGCTTGCGCCCGCCATGGACGCGGAGCGGGATTCGCCGCTGCTTGCGAACGATACCGCGGAAAGCGCCGCTGCCTCGATCGTTGGCCTGGTGCGCACGCTGGCTGCCGATCGTCTGACGCCGGTGCATCGCGGCGGGCCGACGATCGAGGATCTGGTGCGCGAAGAAATCCGCCCGCTGCTCAAAGCCTGGCTCGACGCCCATTTGCCCGCCCTCGTCGAACGCCTAGTGCAGAACGAGATCGAACGCGTGGTCAACCGCGCCGTTCCCTGATCCAAGGCTGCGCAAAAAGCCTCTTCTTTTTCTGAAGAAAAAGAAGCAAAAAGACTTTTCTTCCGTTCCCCCGGCGCGGGTGTCGCGGTGCCTTTCGGGGGAAAAGTTTTTTGGTTCTTTTTTTCAAAAAAGAACGGATTTCCCGTTTATTCCGGATGTGAGATGCCCGAACACGACAGGCTGGACAAAAGTTTTTCGCCCAACGCGGCAGAAGCTCGGCTCTATGACCTCTGGGAGACCTCCGGCGCTTTCGCCGCCGTGCCGGAGAGCGACAAGCGCCCTTTCACCATCATGATCCCGCCGCCCAACGTCACGGGCAGCCTGCATATGGGTCATGCGCTTACCTTCACCCTGCAAGACGTGTTGATCCGCTGGAAGCGCATGGCCGGGTTTGATGCGCTGTGGCAGCCGGGCACCGATCACGCCGGGATTGCGACGCAAATGGTGGTCGAGCGCCTGCTCGCGGCCGAGGGCACCTCGCGCAAGGAACTCGGGCGCGAAAAGTTTCTGGAGCGCGTCTGGCAGTGGAAAGCCGAGTCCGGTGGCCAGATCACGCAGCAGCTGCGCCGCCTCGGCGCTTCGCTGGATTGGCAGCGCGAGCGGTTTACGCTGGACGAAGGGCTTTCGGCGGCGGTGCGGAAGGTTTTTGTCAAGCTTTACCGCGAAAAGCTGATCTATCGCGCGCACCGGCTGGTGAACTGGGATCCGAAGCTGCAAACGGCGATCTCCGATCTCGAAGTGGAGAACCGCGAGATCAAAGGCCATCTCTGGTACATTCGCTATCCCATCGCGGGTGAGAACGGCCGGTTCATTACCGTCGCGACGACCCGGCCAGAGACCATACTCGGCGACGTCGCGGTTGCGGTGCATCCCGAGGATGCGCGCTATCGCGATCTGATTGGCCGGAGCGCCCATTTGCCGCTGGTTGATCGTGAAATCCCGATCATCGCTGACGAATACGTTGATCGCGAGAAGGGAACCGGTGCCGTCAAGATTACGCCTGCCCACGATTTCAACGATTTCAAGCTGGGGGAGCGGCACCGTTTGCCGATGCCGTCGGTGCTGGATCGACTGGCGCGGGTTTCGCTTGCGGGATTGCGTCAGCTTCATCGTGACCTGCCAGGATTCGTTGGCGAGCTTGACGGCAAGGATCGCTTCGAAGCACGGGCGCTCATCGTCGAGCGGTTGAAAGTCATTGATCTTCTCGAAAAAACCGAGCCGCACACCCATCAAGTGCCGCATGGCGACCGCTCCGGCGTGGTGATCGAGCCGCTCTTGACCTGGCAATGGTTCGCGGATGCGAAGGTGCTCGCGAAAGCCGCGATCGAAGCGGTGGAGCAGGGAGAAACCCGCTTCGTGCCTGAACAATGGCAAAACACGTTTTTTGCCTGGATGCGCGAGATCGAGCCCTGGTGCATCTCGCGTCAGCTCTGGTGGGGCCATCGTATTCCGGCCTGGTACGGGCCGAAGGGTGAGATTTTCGTCGCCGAAACCGAGGAGGAAGCTCGCGAGCACTTCGGCATAGACGCTAAAATCTACCAGGATGAGGACGTGCTCGACACCTGGTTCAGCTCGGCGCTGTGGCCATTTTCCACCCTCGGCTGGCCGGAGGAAACGAAGGAACTCAAGCGCTATTACCCGACCGATGTTTTGGTGACGGGGTTTGACATCATCTTCTTCTGGGTCGCGCGGATGATGATGATGGGCCATCATTTCATGGGCGATGTGCCGTTCCGTGATGTCTATATCCACGGCCTCGTGCGTGATGAGCGCGGCCAGAAAATGTCGAAATCGAAGGGCAATGTCATCGATCCGCTGGCGCTGATCGATGAATTCGGCGCTGACGCCTTGCGTTTTACGATTTGCGCCGCCGCCGGGCCAGGGCGTGATATCAAGCTTGGGCGAAGCCGCGTCGAAAGCCAGCGGAGTTTTGTCACAAAGCTCTGGAACGCGGCGCGGTTTTGCGAAATGAACGGCATCGCGCCGGTCGCGGATTTCGATCCCGCGCAGGCGCAACACAGGCTCTCGCGCTGGATTTTGGATGCCGCCGATAGCGCGATCGCCGAGGCGACGAAGGCGCTGGAGGCCTATCGCTTCGATGACTACGCTCAGGTCTGCTATCGCTTTCTGTGGAACACCTATTGCGATTGGTTTCTGGAATTCATCAAGCCATCGCTTGCGGAAAATGCGGACGAAACCAGGGAGTTTCGCGCCGTCGCGGCGTATGTGCTGGGGGTGATCCTGCGCCTTTTGCATCCGGTGATGCCCTTCGTCACCGAAACCCTCTGGCATCATTTCGGCTTCGGCGCCGAAGGCAGCCTGATCCGCGCGGCATGGCCCACCGGTTCCGGGCGGGAGCGTTCGGAAAGCCATCGCGACGTCGAACGCGCGATCGCCTTGATCTCGGAAATCCGCGCGACCCGTGCTGCGCTCAACGTCCCGCCTTCGCGCCAAATCCCACTTTTCTATCCGCAGATCAGCTTTTCAATCTTTATGGGATGGGAAAGTGAAATCCGCCGGCTTGGGCGAATTTCGGACATCACTCTGATTGAAGGGGATCCCCCCGCCGGCTGCGTCCAAATCGCGATCGACAACGGCGCGACCAAAGCTTTCCTCCAGCTCACCGACGTGATCGATCTCGACGCTGAACGCGCGCGCCTGCGCAAGAAACGCGACGAAGCCAAGGCCGAATGGGAGCGCCACTTCCGCAAACTCTCGAACGCCGATTTCACCAAGCGCGCGCCGCCGGAAATCATCGAGGAGACCCAGGCGAAAATGTCAGCCGCCGGCGCCGAGGGGAGAGCCATCGAAGAAGCGCTGGCGCGCATCGGCGGATAATGCCCACCCACGGCATTTTGGAAGACGCGACCGGGCCGCGGAAAGGCTGATTTCGGGTTGATCGCTGATATCCCAATTGACCCGCGCGCCGGTCGATCGTGTTGAAGGATAGGCAAGCGGCAAACATGAGACGGCGAGCGGTGATGCTGGGATTGGTAACGACGCTCGCGGCTTGTGCCATCGCGACCGAGCGCCATGCGCCGATCGTGACACCGCCGCCGACTGAGGAGGATGGCGCGTTCGTCATGGCGGACGGGGCGCGTCTGCCCTATCGCCGCTGGCTGCCCTCTGGCGCGCCGCCGCAAGCCGTCATGCTCGCGTTGCACGGGTTCAATGACAGCCGCGATGCTTTCGAAATTCCGGCCCCCGCTTTCGCCGCCGCCGGCATCGCCCTCTACGCCCCCGACCAGCGCGGCTTTGGCACCGCGCCCGAGCGCGGCGGCTGGCCGGGCAGCGCCCGCTTGGTGCATGACGCGGCGCACATGGCCCGCTTGCTCCACGCCGAATACCCGCACATCCCGCTTTATCTGATGGGCGAGAGCATGGGGGGGGCGGTGCTGCTCTGCCTCGCCGCAAGCGCCGAGGCGCCGCCGGTTGCCGGCTATGTGCTGGTCGCGCCGGCGGTCTGGGGGTGGTCGGAGATGAATATTTTCCTCCGCGCCGCCCTCTGGCTCAGCGCCAGCGCCGCCCCCAATTGGCGTCTCACCGGCGCCGCCGCGCACGTGACGGCGAGCGACAATCGCGCCGCCTTGATCCGTCTCTCCACCGATCCGCTGACCATTCACAAGACCCGGATCGGCACCGTGCGCGGCCTTGTCGATCTCATGGACGAGGCGCAAGCGGCAGGCCGGCACGTCGCGGCGCCGACCCTGGTGCTCTATGGCGGGCATGATGCATTGGTGCCGAAACCGGCGATGGCGGCCGCGTGGCGCAAATTGCTGGTCGCGGCGCCGGCGGATTTGCGGCTGGCCTATTATCCCGAAGGCTATCACTTGCTGCTCCGCGATCACGATCGCGCCATCGTGATCGGCGACATTCTCCATTGGCTGCACGCGCCGGCGGCGCCGCTTCCCTCCGGCGCTGATCGCGCGGCACAAACATGGATCGAACGGCCCTGACCCTCACGCGAGCCACCCCCCGAGCGCGATCGCGAGCGCGATCGCGAGCCCAGCCTCGCGATTGGCCTTGAAAAGACGAAGGCAGAGTGCCGGGTCGTCGATGTCGAGGGCGATCACTTGCCAGGTGAGCAGCACCGCGGGCACGGCGAGGGCGGCGAAAAACCCGCCTCCGAGGCCGGCGAACCTGCCCGCGGCGAGCAGCGCGAGCAGCGCCAGCGCATAACAGACGGCGAGAAACCTCCGCGTGTGGCGGCCAAACAGGCGCGCCGTCGATTTCACGCCGATGAGGGCGTCGTCCTCGCGGTCCTGATGCGCGTAGATGGTGTCATAGCCGAGGATCCACAGGATTGCTGCGAGATAGAGCGCGGCGGCGGCGGCGTCGAGCCGGCCGGCGGCGGCGGCGTAGCCGAGCGGCGCGCCCCAGCCAAAGGTAACACCGAGCATGATCTGCGGCCACCAGGTCACGCGCTTGGCGAGCGGGTAGGTTGCAACCAGCGCGAGCGAGGCGACCCCGAGGATTTGCGCCAGCGTCGGCAACTGCAGAAGAATGACGAGCGAAAGCGCAAGCAGGGCGAGGAGAAAAACCGCTGCCTGCCGCATCCCGAGCACGCCCGCGGCCAGCGGACGGCCGGCGGTACGCGCGACGCGGCGGTCGAGATCGCGGTCCCACATGTCGTTGACGATGCAGCCGGCGGCACGCATCAGAACGCTGCCGATGGCGAAAAGGATGATGAGCCACAGCATCCGCCCCAATCGGGGCCGCGCGAGCAGGATGCTCCAGAGGCCGGGGAGAAACAAAAGCCAGGCGCCGATCGGCCGATCGAGGCGGGCGAGCAGGAAAAAGGGCTGCCAGCGCTTCGGCAGGCGGGCGATGAAACCGTCGCGAACGATATCGGTATGGGCGCTCATGGGTGCTACTCTCACCGCTATCATGCCAAGGTCAATCCGCCTTTACGCACCCGCTTCGCTCGCCGCCGGCGCTATCGTGCCCCTCTCGCCGGAGCAGGCACATTATCTCGGGAGTGTCATGCGGCTTGCCACGGGCGCCGAAATCGCCGTTTTCAACGCGCGCGACGGAGAATGGCGGGCGCGGATCACCAGTCTTCGTCGCGGCGCCGCAGCGCTTGCGATCGAAACCGCGCTGCGCGCGCCGACCATGGAGCAGCTCCCCGATCTCTGGCTGGTCTTCGCCCTTCTCAAGCGCCAGGCGACCGACCTCGTCATCCAGAAGGCGACCGAACTCGGGGTTGCCGCGATTTTTCCGGTGATCACGATGCATAGCCTCGGCGAGCGGATCAATCTCGCGCGGCTGGAAGCGATCGCGCGGGAGGCAGCGGAGCAGAGCGAACGGCTGTCGCTGCCGGAGATCAGGGCGCCGCAACCGCTTTCCGACCTCCTCGCCGGCTGGCCGCGCACGCGCCGCTTGGTTGCCGCGATCGAGCGCGCCGCAGCGCCGCCGCCGGCCGCCGGCGAGGGGCCCACTGCGCTTATCGTCGGGCCAGAGGGAGGATTCGCGCCGGCGGAGCTTGACTATCTGCGCGCGCGTCCCTTTGTAGAGCCGGCGACGCTCGGACCACGCATCCTCCGCGCCGAAACCGCCGCGATCGTCGGGTTGGCCCTGCTTCAGGCCGCGCCCCGACCGCCTTGATCGCGCCCGCCCATCTCCCGCGCTGCTGTTCCGGTGGCGCACCAAAAGGTCACGAACGCCGCATGTCCAATCCTGGTGAGATCGACGCCACCCCTATCACCGACCGGCGCCAGCTCGCCGCGTGGCTCGAAGCCGGTGCCAAGCCGCGCGAGGCTTGGCGGATCGGCACCGAGCACGAAAAATTCGGCTTCCGCCTCGCCGATTTGTCTCCCCCACCCTATGAGCCAGACGGCATCGGCGCCGTTCTCGGCGGCTTCGAGCGCGCCGGCTGGGCGCCGATCCTCGATCGCGGCCGGATGATCGGGCTCAAGGGCGGGGATCGGCGCAACCAGGCTTCGATCTCGCTCGAGCCGGGGGGACAATTGGAACTTTCGGGTGGTCTGCTGCCCGATCTCCACGCGACGGCGCGCGAAATGGCGACGCATTTTGCCGAGATGCATGACGCCGCCGACCCGCTCGGCCTCGGCTTCGCCGCGCTCGGCTTTCATCCGCTGGCCCGGCGCGAGGCGATGCCGTGGATGCCGAAAAGCCGTTACGCCATCATGCGCCGCTATATGCCGATGCGGGGTGCGCTCGGCCTCGACATGATGCTCCGCACCTGCACGGTGCAAGTCAATCTCGATTATGCCTCGGAAGCCGATATGGTGCGGAAGCTCCGCGTTGCGCTGGCGTTGCAGCCGCTGGCAACCGCCCTCTTCGCCAATTCCCCTTTCACCGAGGGTCGGCCGAACGGGTTTCTTTCTTACCGGGCTCAGGTCTGGACCGACACCGATCCCGATCGCACCGGCATGCCGGCGGTGTTTTTCGAAGACGGCTTCGGTTTCGAACGCTATGTTGAGTGGGTGCTCGACGTGCCGATGTATTTCATTCAACGCGCGGATGGCTTCATCGACCTCGCCGGCCAATCCTTCCGCCGCTTTCTCGACCACGGCCTCGATGCGGTGCCCGGCGAACATGCGGTGATGGGGGATTTCGCGGATCATCTGACCACCGTTTTCACCGATGTCCGACTCAAGCGATTCCTCGAGATGCGCGGGGCGGATGCCGGCTCGCCGGCGATGATGCTGGCGCAGAGCGCGCTCTGGACCGGGATCCTTTATGACGATGCCGCCCTGGCGGCCGCCGCGGCGCTGGTGCGGGCGCGGCCCTGGCAGGATTTCGCGGCGTTGCGCGCCGTGGTGCCGCGCATTGGGCTCCATGCCCCATGGCCGACGCCGGCGCGGCCGGATGGGACGTTGCGCGATCTCGCGCGCGACGTGGTGATGATCGCGAGCGACGGGTTGCGCGCCCGCGCCCGGCGCGACGAGGATGGCAGCGATGAGCGCCGCTTCCTCGCCCCGCTGGCGGAGATCGTTGCAGGCGGGCCGACCCAGGCCGAGCATTGGCTCGCCCGCAACGAGACCGCCTGGGCCGGCGACACGCGGCAGATTTTCCACGAATCGCGGCTTTGACCGGCAAGCGCGGACGATGCGCAACGAGTCGCGCTCGCGGCGCGGCGTGATCACAAAAATGTGCCTTCGTAGTCTTTGGGCCCGTATCGGCACGCACCCGTCTTTTTCCCGTCTCGCCGGATTATTAAATATTCCGATGCGCTAAAAAACGCATGGCGTCGTTGATATCGGGATTTCGACTGCCGATTCTTTTCGGAAATGACATTTTAGCGCGGCCGCCATGTCGGCGCGATGGAGCGCGGCAAACAGAAATGCTTGCAGTCCACACGGGACTCTGTAACTATAAAAAAATGCTGATGTCACGCACCGCCGAACTCACCTCTCTCGGGCGCCCCGCCGCCCGTGCCGGCGAAGAGCGGCTGCGCCTCAGGCTGTTCGGCGCGATGGAAGCGGCCGCGGCCAATGGCGACAGCGCGCTCCCCAACGGGCGCAAAACCCGCGCCTTGCTGGCCATGCTGGCGCTGGCGGCGCCGCGCCCGGTCAGTCGCGCCTGGATCGCCGAGACGCTGTGGAGCGGCCGCCCCGAGGAGCAGGCGCGCGGCTCGCTGCGCCAGGAAATTCATCGCCTGCTCGATTGCCTCGGCCCGCTTGGCCCTGAGGTGCTGGCGATCGGGCGCGAACAGATCGCGCTCCGCCCCGGCACCACCTGGATCGACGTCGCCGAGGTGCTGCGCGCAACGCCCGCCATGCCCGAGGCTTTGCGCCTGATCGGCGGCGAATTGCTCGCCGATCTCAGTGGCCTCGATCCCGCCGCCGATCTCTGGCTAGCCGGCGAACGCAATCGGGTGCGCAGTCATGCCCGCGCCGTCGCCGAAGCGCTGCTCGCCGAACAAACGACGCCGGACGGCATGATCACCGCCGCCCAGCAGCTCCTCGCCATCGACCAAACCCACGAAGGCGCATGGCGGGCGCTCATTCACGCCTATGCGGTGCGCGGTGAGCGGGGGCTCGCGATCGAGGCCTTCGGGCGCTGCCGCGCCGCCTTGGCGCAAGCGCTGGACGCCCTGCCATCGGATGAGACCCGCGAATTGCTTGCCGAAATTCGCTCCGGGAACGCGCCGCCGCTCAAAAACCGCAGCCCGATTGCGGCGCCACCGCAGGTCCGCAGCGGCAGACGGCTGGGCGTGCTGCCGCTTCAGAATTTCGGCGAGGACTCGCATGGGCGTGGCGGCGCCGGTGAACTCGCGATCGTCATCGCCGAGGAAATCACCAGCGCGCTCACCCCGTTCCGATGGCTTGACCTCGTTTCCTGCTCGGCGCTGGCCCGCTTCGCCACCGAGACCCGCGATGAAACCGCGCTCCGCCGCGCCTTCGGCCTCGATTTCCTGGTCGATGGCACGCTTCAGCGCCAGCGCACGACAGCGGGTGACATGCATCGCGTCACGCTCCGCCTCATCGATCTCCATGCCGGCAACCACATCGCCTGGGTGCAGCGTTTCGACCATCGCGCCGATGACCCGCTCGGTCTTCAGGACCGCGTCGCCGCGCTTGCCGCGGCGCGAATCGACCTCGAGGCACAGCATCTCGAAATTCGCCGCGCAGCCCAGCCGCAGGCCAGCGCTGCCGGACGTGTCGAGCGCGACATTTCCGCCTATGAGGCGATGCTGCGCGCGCGCGGGCTCATGTTCCGTCTCGATCGCACGCAATTCCTCGCGGCCGGCTCGCTCCTCGATCTCGCCGCCGAACTCGACCCCGATTACGCGGCGCCGCGGGCAGAGATCGCCATCTGGAACGCCCTCCTGATCGCTCAGGGGTGGGCTACCAACCCCGAGGAGGCCCGCGCCCGCGCCGCCGCCGCGGCGCAGCAGGCGATTGCGATCGACCCACAGGATGCCCGCGCCTTCGCCATTGCCGGCTACATCAAATCGGCGCTCGCGCGGCGCCATGACGAGGCGCTGGCGTTCAGCCGTCGGGCGGTGACCCTCAACCCGAACCTCCCGCTCGCTTGGGGCTTGGCCGGTATCACCGAACTCGGCCGCGGCGATCTCACCGCCGCCGAGCAACGCTTCGCCCGCTATAAGGAGCTGGTGCCGCTCGATCCGCAGGCTTTCGTGATCGATCTCGGCCTGGCGCTGCTCGCGTTCCTCCGCGGCGACTTTGAAACCACCGCCGTCCTCGCCCGCGAAATCAGCGAGATCCGGCCCTCCTTCCGCGCGGTCTATCCGATGCATCTCGCAGCCCTCGGCCATCTCGGCCGCAACGCCGATGCCGCGCAAGTGCGGGCGCGGTTCGGGCATCTCGATCCCGGCCACAGCGTTGTCAGCATTCTCGACCAGTGCCTGCTTTCCCGCGCCGCCGATCGCGACCTTCTCGCCGAAGGCCTGCGTCTCGCCGGCGTCCCCGAACTTCCCGCGCGCTAAACGCGCCAGATGCTGGCGGCTTGGTGCGCCGAACCGCTCGCCAAAGCGATCGCCGACGCTGATGCAGGATTGGCGTTAGCGTTCGGCCGGCGCGCCATCGATCAGCGCCGCGACATCCGTGCGGCCCGAGTCCCTGAGACCGGCGACGACCCCGGCGCGATCGGCTTGTGTGCGGTTCTGGCTCATTTTCCATTTGCCTTCGAGCCGCGTCAGGGTCAGCGTGAAGCCAACGATGCCCTTGAGCTGGGCGGCAATGAAATCCGCCGGCGCGTCCTCGACTGCCCAGGGCGTGGCCCGCCCGCTCTCGTGGCGTTCGGTCAATCGCTTGACCAGGGTGAGGAGCCGGGCCGGCTCGTCAAAAAAGTAAAGCCGTCCCTCAGCATGGATGGTAACGTAGTTCCAGGTCGGCACCACCCGCCCGGTTTCGCGCTTGCTCGGATAAAACGAGGGCGAGATATAGGCATCCGTTCCCATGAAAATGGCGAGCGCCATCGCCCCGTCGCCGCGTGCCAGGGGATTGCCGCGGGCGATATGGCCCGAAAGCGTGCCGAGCGGCGCCGGCTCCGGGTCGAGCAGCAAGGGGAGGGGGCTCGCCTCGAACCCATCGCCGGCGGCGATGATCAGATTGGCGAGCGGCGCCGCCCGCATCATAGCCTGCAAGACCTCCAGACGATCTTCGCGAAATGCCGGCGGATTATACATGCGTCCCTCCCTCAGGGCGTCGCGGGCAGGAATTGCGGTGGCAGCAAGGCGTTGGCGTAGGCTACCGGATGGGTCAGCAGATAATGCGCCGCCTCGAGATCGGCATCGGTGCCGAGCGCTGCCGGGCAGGCGCCGCGAATCTCGAGAACGATGTCCGGCGGCACCGGCGCCCGCGCGGTGCGATGGGCGGCGAGCGCTGTCGCCAGAGGCCGCTTGCCGGCATCGAGATCCTCCCATTCCTGCGCCAGCAGCGTGGCGCCGAGGCTGGTGCAGATCTGCGGCAACAGGCCGAGATCCTGGATCGGCCAGCCGAGCGGCGCCAGAACACGGCTCCAGGTTACGTATAATTCGCCACCATCGGGCAGCGTCGTCACCGTCTGAATCAGGCCTTTGCCAAGCGTCGCGCTGCCGAGCACGACGGCACGGCGATTATCGGCCAAGGCCGCGGCGGTGATCTCTGCGGCGCTGGCGGTGCGGCCATCGACCAGCACGGCTACCGGAACGTCATCGGCGTGCGGCTCGGCATCGGCGGCGAGCACCCGGTTCGCCATCGGATCGCGCCCGGCGGTGGTGGCGATCAGTCCGGCGCCCAGCAGGGAGCCGACGACGCTCACCGATTGCTGCAACAGGCCGCCGCGATTGCCGCGCAAATCGAGGACGATGCCACGCGGCCGCACGCGCCCTGAAAAAACACCGTTCAGCGCCGCGTCCACCTGTTGGTCGGTGCCACGCTGAAATCCGGTCAGGCGAAGCATGGCGATGTCATCGGCCAAGGCGCTGACGAAGACGGTCTGCGCCGTGACCGGGGCGCGCACGAGATCGAAAGTCTCGCGCCGCCCCTCCCGCGTGCGTAACGTTACCCGGACATGGCTGGCGCTCGGCCCGGTCAGCATCGCGGCGACGGCGATGGCGTCGGCATGCCCGACCGGCTCGTGATCGAGCGCGAGAACAACCGCGCCGGGTTGGATGCCGGCGCGCGCGGCCGGGGTTCCTGCGAGCACCGCGGCAACGGTGATGCCGCCGTCGCGCTGATCGAGGATCAGCCCGACGCCGCCGTCACTACGCCGGCCTTGGCGGTCGATTTCGATCTCGCCGGGCGGCGAATAGCGCGAATAGGGATCGAGATGGGTGAACAACTCATCGAACAGGCCGCGGATGAGCCCTTGCATGCCGCCGCGGCGGACCAGTGCCGAGGCCTCCCAGCCACTTGCGGCGACCGCGGCGGTGATCTCTCCCCACCCTGCGGCGTCCTCGGCGGCCGGGGCGGCGCGCGCAAGCCGCACCTCCCCGCCGACCCGGAGTTCCACTTGTCCGTCCTGCAGTGTGACCGAAAGCGAGGGATCCATCACCGCGAGCCCACGCAACAGCCAGAGCGCAAGGCGCGGGATCGGCACTGGCTCGAGCGTGCGCGGCGCCATGAAGGCATAGGCGGCGGCGAAGACCTGTCCCGCGAGCGGCGTCGGGAACGCCGCCCCGGCGACATTTTGCGCCTGGGCCGGCCAGGCAAACAGCAGCAGGAGCAAAAAACGCGCCGTTTTCACGTTCGCCGCGACGACGACAGCCGCTTCGTCTTCGCCGCCCGCTTGCCGGCCGGCCTCTGGCGCGTGGCGGGTGTGCCGGACGTCTCATCGAGGATGTGGAATATCATGCCGCCGGTGAGCGGATTGGCTTCGATAAGCCGCACCGTGACCGCCTGGGCGAGCCGATAGCTGATCCGGCGCCGACGCCCTGACAGCATTTGCGATCCGAAGTCGAACATCCATTCATCATCAGGCAGAGACGAGAGCGGAACGATTCCGCTGGCACCCGTTTCCAACAATGTGACGAATAAAACCGCGCGCGTCACGCCGGAAATGCGGGCGGCGAAATTTTCGCCGATGCGATCGGCGAGGAAGGCCGCGAGATAGCGCTCGATCGCCGCCCGCTCGGCGGCGGCGGCGCGGCGCTCGGTTGCGGTGATGTGCGATGCGACATCCTCGAGGCTGGCGACCTCATCGGGTTGCAGCCCATCCGGGCCGAGGTGAAGGGCGTGGATCAAAGCGCGATGGACGAGAAGATCGGCATAGCGGCGAATCGGGCTGGTGAAATGCGCGTAGCGGGCCAGCGCGAGGCCGAAATGGCCGATATTTTCCGGGCTGTAGGCGGCCTGCGAGAGGCTGCGGAGCATGGTCTCGTTGACCAGCGGCGCCTCCGGCCGGCCCGTGATGCGATCGAGCACGGCGCCGAGATCGCGCGGATGCAGCCGGTCGCCGGGCGCGAGGCTGATCCCGAAACCCGCCAGCATGTCACGTAAGGCCACGAGTTTCTCTGGCGCCGGCGGCGCGTGGACGCGAAAGAGGCAGGGCACGCGCCGCGCCTCCAGCGTCTCGGCGGCGGCGACATTGGCGAGCACCATGAATTCCTCGATCAGGCGATGGCTGTCGCGGCGCAGGCGCGGCCGAATGGACGCGATCCGCCCGGCCGCGTCCAGCGTCACCACTTGCTCGGGGAGATCGAGATCGAGAGCGCCGCGCGCCATCCGCTGCGCCTGCAATGCCCGAAAGGCGCCATAGAGCGGGTCGAGAAGGCTCGCCATCTGGCCGGATTCATGCGCATCCTCGACCTCGTCATAGGTCAGTCGCGCATGGCTTTGCATCAGACCGCGGCCGAAGCGATGGCTCAGCCTCTCGCCATTGGCGGCAATCCGCATCTCGACGAAAAGACAACCGCGCGGCTCACCCGGGCGCAGGCTGCACCAGCCGGCAGACAGCGCCTCGGGCAGCATCGGCACCACGCGATCGGGAAAATAGACGCTGTTGCCGCGTAGCCGCGCCGCCTGATCGAGCGCCGAGCCGGGGCGCACATAATGCGCGACATCGGCGATCGCGACGATCAGGCGAAAACCGCCGCCGACCATCGGCTCGGCGAACACTGCATCGTCGAAATCGCGGGCGTCCGCGCCATCGATGGTGATCAAGGGGATCGCGCGCAGATCTTCGCGCGCGCCGAGCGGAACGGCGCCGGCGCGCGCCGCCTCGGCGAGCGCCGCCTCTGAAAAATCGACTGGAATGTCGTGCGCGGCAATCGCAAGCAAGCTCACCGCGCGTGCTTCGCCCTCGCGGCCGAGCCGGGCGATGACGCGCGCCGGCTTCAGCCCATAACCGAGTGTTGGCAGCGGGATCGCCTCGACGATTTCGCCCGGCTCGGCGCCGCCAGTCTCGCCCGGCGGCACGCGCCATTCCGCCCGCGCGCGGCGATCCGCGGGCACGATCCGCCCGGCATCGGGATGCGGCGAGGCCGCCACGCTTGCGCGAAACACGCCGAGGATACGACCCTGGCGGTCGCTGAGCCGCTTGATCGTGCGCCCCTCGTAGCGGCCATGGGCGATCGGGCGGAGCCGCGCCAGCACCCGCGCGCCAAGCGCCAGCGCCGGCCGTCCGCGCGGCTCGGGCGCCATCAGGATCGCCGGCGCCGGCCCGTCTGCGGTCCAGTCGAGCGGCCGCGCCACTGCTTCGCCGTCGCGATCGAGGCTAATGACCTCGACCGGCAGAATCTCGGGCAGACGCCCCGGCGCGCGATCGCGGCGGGCGCCGGCGGGGGCGATTTGGCCCCCCTCGGCGAGCGCGCGCAGGAGATCGCGCAACCCGGCGCGATGTTCGGGGCCGAGGCCGAAGGCGCGGCTGATCTCGCGCTTGCCGAGGCGACCGGGCTGATCGGCGAGAAAGCGGCGGAGTTCCGCCAAGTCGGGCAGAAAGCCGCCGCGCCGTGCCACGGTCAGGGCGCAGCCTTGCGTGGTTTCGCGGCCGGCACGGCTTTGGCTTTCGCCGGCCGTGTCCCTGGCTTTGCCTTGGCTGCGGCGGGTTTGCGCGCCGGCACCTTCGCCGATTTTGCCGCCGCCTTCGGCGCCGCGGGCTTGGCCGCCTTCGCCCGCGCCGAGGACGCGCCTTTGCCGTTCGCTTTCGCCGCCGCCTTGCCGCGCGGGCGCAAAACCTTGCCCTTCTCGGCGAGCAAAGCGACCGCCTGTTCCGCCGTCACCTCCTCCAATGCCATGCCGCGCGGCAGATTGGCGACCATCTGACCATGCTGGACATAGGGCCCGAACCGGCCCTTACGCACCGTGATCGGCGCCGAATCCTTGGGATGCGGGCCGAGATTGCGCACGCTCGCGAGTTTCCGCGCCAGAAGATCGACGGCACGGTTGAGCCCGACCGAAAGCACGTCGTCATCGCGGTCGAGCGAGGCATAGACGCCGCCCATGCGGATGTAGGGGCCGAAACGGCCGAGCCCGGCCGCGATCGGTTCGCCGGTTTCGGGGTGCAGCCCGATCTGGCGCGGCAGCGAAAGCAGGCCGAGCGCCTGCGCCAGCGTAATCTCCTCGCCATTCATGCCGCGCGGCAGCGAGGCGCGCTTCGGCCGCGCCTTCGACTTTGGATCATCGGGCGCCTCGCCCTGCTGGACGTAAAGCCCATAAGGGCCGCGGCGGACGGTGATGTCTTCTCCGGTCTCGGGATGCTGGCCGAGAAGACGCATGCCTTCACGCAGCGTCTCCGCATCGCCTTCGCCGCCTTCGATCGCGAGTTTGCGGGTATAGCGGCATTCGGGATAGTTCGAGCAGCCGATGAAGCTGCCATGCCGGCCGAGGCGCAGGCCCAGCCGGCCGCTGCCGCACGCGGGACAGAGCCGCGGATCGCTGCCATCGGCGCGTGGCGGAAAAAAATGCGGCCCGAGATCACGATCCAGCGCCTCGATGACGTCCGAGACCTTGAGATCCCGCGTCTCCTCGACGGCAGCGGAAAACGCGTCCCAGAAGGCGCGCATGACTTCCCGCCAGCCCACCCTGCCGCCAGAGACGTCGTCGAGCTGCTCCTCGAGGGCGGCGGTGAAGCCGGTATCGACATAGCGGTTGAAAAAGCTGACCAGAAACGCGGTCACCAGCCGGCCACGATCCTCGGGAATGAAGCGACGCTTTTCGAGCCGCACATAGGCGCGCTCCTGCAACACCGAAAGGATGGAGGCGTAGGTGGAGGGGCGGCCGATGCCGAGTTCCTCCATCTTCTTGACCAACGACGCCTCGGAATAACGCGGCGGCGGCTGGGTGAAATGCTGATCGGCGCGGACCTCGCCGAGCGCCGGCCGCTCACCCTCCGCCATTGCCGGCAGAAGGCGGCCTTCCTCCTCGCCCTCGGCCTCGTCCTGATCCTCGCGATAGAGTTTCAGGAAGCCATCGAAGGCGAGGGTCGAGCCGGTGGCGCGGAGCCGCGTCCCGCCGGCGGCGATCTCGACGCTGACCTGATCGAGTTCGGCCGATTGCATCTGGGCCGCCGCCGCACGCTTCCAAATCAGCTCGTAGAGCCGGCGCTGCTCGGGCGAGAGATGGGGGGCTGCGCGCTCGGGGGTGAGCGTGATGTCGGTCGGGCGGATCGCCTCATGCGCTTCCTGGGCGTTCTTGGCCTTGGTCTGGTATTCGCGCGGCCGCGCCGGCACGTAATCGGCACCGAAAGCGGCGCGGACATGGTCGCGGATCGCGGCGATCGCCTCGGCCGCCATTTGCACGCCGTCGGTGCGCATATAGGTGATCAGGCCGACCGCCTCGCCGCCAATGTCCACCCCCTCATAGAGCTGTTGCGCGAGACGCATGGTCTGCTGCGCGCCGAAGCCGAGCTTGCGGCTCGCTTCCTGCTGGAGTGTCGAGGTGGTGAAGGGCGGCGGCGGATGGCGCTTGACGCGCTTTTTCTCGACCGCGGTGATGCTGAACCCGCCTTTGGCGACCGCCGCTTTCGCCGCCAGCGCCGCGCGCTCGTCGGCGAGATCGAACGGATCGAGCCGCTTGCCATCGAGATGGGTGAGGCGGGCGGTGAAGGGATCGTCACGCGGCGTCGTGAAATCTGCCTCCACCGTCCAATATTCGCGGGCCCGGAAGGTCTCGATCTCGGCCTCGCGCTCGCAGATCAGGCGGAGTGCGACCGACTGCACGCGCCCGGCGCTCCGGCTTCCCGGCAATTTCCGCCACAAGACCGGCGACAGGGTGAAGCCGACCAGGTAATCGAGCGCCCGGCGCGCGAGATAGGCCTCGATCAGCGATTGGTCGAGATCGCGCGGATGCGCCATCGCGGTGCGGATGGCATTTTTGGTGATTTCATTGAAACTGATGCGATAGACTTCGACGCCCTTGAGCGCCCGCCGCGCCTCCAGCATGGCGCGGACATGCCAAGAAATCGCCTCCCCCTCGCGATCCGGGTCGGTTGCGAGATAGAGCCGGCGCGCCCCTTTCAGCGCCGCGGCGATGGCGGCGATCTGCTTCTCGCCCCGTCCGTCGGCCTCCCAATCCATGGCGAAATCCTGCTCGGGCCGCACACTGCCGTCTTTGGGCGGGAGATCGCGGACATGGCCGAGGCTCGCGAGGACGGTGTAACCGCCGCCGAGATATTTGTTGATAGTCTTGGCTTTGGCCGGGGATTCGACAACGACGACGTCGGACATGGATTTCCAGCTCAGTAAGGCAGGCGTGGGATCAAGACACCGCGGATCCTGCGATCAATGCGACACGGTTGCCAGGGAGGGTTTCCACCCGCCCGGCGATTTCCAACTCCAAAAGCGCCGCCATCACGGCGGCGGGGGACAAGTGACAATAGCGCAGAAGCTCGTCAACCGCGACCGGCGCAGGGCCGAGTAGCGAAAGCAGCGCGGCGCGGCCATCGTCATCGACCGCCATCGGCTCAGGATCGGGCGCCGCGGCCGCGGCGGCGGGCGCGATCGGCGTCAGCGTCTCGCGAAAACGGCGGCCCTCGCCCGCCTCGCCGCGAGCGGGAAGATTGTCGAGGATGTCGGCGAGCGTTTCGGTCAAATGCGCGCCTTGGCGAAGCAGGTGATTGCTCCCGAGACAGCGCGGATCGCGCGGCGAGCCGGGGACGGCGAAAACCTCGCGCCCGGCCTCGGCGGCGAGGCGGGCGGTGATCAGGCTGCCCGAACGCAGCGCCGCCTCCACAACCACGCAGCCGAGCGCGAGGCCGGCGATGATGCGGTTGCGGCGCGGGAAATGCCGTGCCTGCGGCGCGGTGCCGAGCGGCGCTTCGGCAAAGACACCGCCAGCAGCAGCGAGGCGTGCCTGGAGCGCCGCGTTCTCCGGCGGATAGGGGCGATCGAGGCCGCCGGCGATCGCGGCGAAGCTGGTGCCGGCGCGGAGCGCCCCCTCATGCGCCGCCGCATCGATCCCGCGCGCAAGGCCCGAGACCACGACATAGCCGGCCCCGGCCAGCGCCTCGGCAAGCTCGGCGGCGATCCGGCGGCCGTTGAGCGAGGCATTGCGGGCGCCGACGATGGCGATCGCGGGGCGCGCCAAGAGATCGATGTCGCCTTCGAAGGCGAGCACGGGCGGTGCGTCCTCGAGGGCTGCGAGGAGCGGCGGATAGGCGTCGGTGTCGAGAAACAGATGCCGCCCGCCGCGCGCCGCGACCGCCTCGATCTCGCGCGCGGCGGCGCGGGCTGAGGGAATGCGTGGCGGCACGGCGCGCCCGCCCGCGCGGGCCAAGGCCGGCAGGGCCGCAAGCGCCGCGCCAGCATCCCCATAGCGGCGAATCAGCCGGCGATAGGCGATCGGCCCGACCCCTTCGCTGCGGGCAAGGCGCAGCCGCTCCAGCGCGTCCGCCGGCATCATGGGCGAACAACACTCATGACTTGGCGCCGATCCGCGGCTCGGTGCCGGCGCGCAGGCGGGCGATATTGGCGCGATGGCGCCAGACGATCAGGGCGGCGATGGCGAGGGTCGGCGCCAGCGCGACGGGGCCGGCGAAGATGAAGACGAGAAGCGGACTCGCGGCCACGGCGATCAGGGCGGCGAGCGAGGAGCGGCGGCCGATCACGGCGACGAGCAGCCAGATCAGGCATGCGAGCACGCCCGCCGGCCAACACGCGGCGAGCAACACGCCGAGGGCGGTTGCCACCCCCTTGCCGCCGCGAAACCGGAGCCATAGCGGGAAGACATGGCCGATCACCGCGGCAAGTGCCGCGAGCCACATCACCGTCGGAACGCCCGGCGCGAGCCACCCGCACACCAGCAGCACCGCAGCCGCACCCTTGGCGGCATCGAGCAGCAGCGTCGCCGCGGCAAGGCCGCGCCGGCCGGTGCGCAGCACGTTGGTCGCACCGATATTGCCCGAACCGATGGCACGGATGTCGCCGAGGCCGGCGAGCCGGGTGAGCAGCAATCCGAACGGGATCGCACCGAGGAGATAGCCGAGGGCGATCGCGCCCCAAACCGCGAAAAAGCTCATCCGAACACGCGCCGCCCGGCTTTCCAGGTGCCGAGCACTCTTCCTTCCAGCGCGCGGCCGTCAAACGGCGTATTCTGCGCCTTGCCGGGCAGGGCGCCGGCGGTGACGCGAAAGGCGCGCTCGGGGGCAAAGAGACAGAGATCGGCGGCCAGCCCCTTTTCGAGCCGCCCGGCCGCAACCCCCAGCAGCCGCGCAGGCGCGATGGTGAGCAATTCGATGACCCGCGACAGGGTGAGGCGCCCGCCATGATATTCCGCGAGCGTCACCGCAAGCAGCGTCGCAAGCCCGGCGCCGCCCGGCGCCGCTTCGGCGAAGGGCAGGCGCTTGTCATCGGCATCACGCGGCTGATGGTCGGAAACCACGGCGTCGATGGTGCCGTCAGCCAATGCCGCGGCGACGGCTTGCCGGTCGGCCTCGGCGCGGAGCGGCGGCGAGAGCTTGGCGTAAGTGCGAAAATCACCGATCGCAAGCTCATTCAAGGCGAAATAGGGCGGCGCGGTATCGCAGGTGACGGCAATCCCGCGCGCTTTCGCCGCGCGCACCAGCGCCAGCGCCTCGGCGGTCGAAAGCCGCGAGAAATGCACCATCCCGCCGGTGAGTTCGGCAAGGCGGAGATCGCGCGCGACCTGGATCGCCTCGGCGCAGGCGGGAATCGCGGGTAGGCCGAGCCGGGTTGCGAGTTCGCCCTCGGTTGCGGCACCGCCAGCGGCGAGCGATGGCTCCTCGGGATGCTGGACGATGCGCGCGCCGAAGCCACGGGCATAAGCGAGCGCAAGCCGCATCAGCCGCGCCGGGTGGATCGTGCGCGCGCCGTCACTGAACGCGACCGCCCCGGCCTCACGCAAAAGACCGAGTTCGGCCAGCTCCTCGCCCCGGCAGCCGCGCGTCACCGCGCCATAGGGGAGGATGGTGAGGCGCCCGGTCGCTTCGCCGCGCGCTCTCAGAAAATGGACCAGGGCCGGATCGTCGATCGCCGGGTCGCTATCGGGAAGAACGGCAAGCGTGGTGATGCCGCCGGCCGAGGCGGCGGCGGCGGCGGAGGCGATGGTTTCGCGATATTCAAAGCCAGGCTCGCCAAGGGCGGCGCGCATATCGACGAGACCGGGGCAGAGCACCGCGCCGCCGCCATCGATGATCTCCGCCCCGCCGCTCGTCGCGAGAGTCTCGGCGATATCGGCGATGACGCCGCCCCGCACCAGAAGCGCGCCGGCGCCATCGCGCCCGCTCGCGGGATCGACCAGGCGGACATTACGAAACAAGAGATCGGGGTGCGTTTCAGACATTGCGCGACAAGGCCCGGCTGCGCGCAAGCGTGTCGAGCACCGCCATGCGCACCGCGACCCCCATCTCGACCTGCTCGCGAATGACGCTATGAGCGGGATCGTCGGCGAGGGCGCTGTCGATCTCGACGCCGCGATTCATCGGCCCGGGATGCATGACCAAGGCATCGGGCTTGGCATGGGCGAACTTCTCGGCATCGAGCCCCCAGAAGCGGAAATATTCGCGCGCGCTCGGCACCAGGCCGCGCGCCATGCGCTCTTTCTGGAGCCGCAGCATCATCACCACATCCGCCCCGGCGAGCCCGGCCTTCATGTCATGGAAGACGGTGACCCCGAGCCCCGCGATCGCCGCCGGGATCAGCGTCGGCGGGCCGACCACCCGCACCGTCGCGCCGACGGTGACCAGGAGATGGATATTCGAGCGCGCGACCCGGGAATGCGCGACGTCACCGCAAATGGCGACGACGAGCCCGGCAAAATCCCCCTTATGGCGGCGGATGGTGAGGGCATCGAGCAGCGCCTGGGTCGGGTGCTCATGGGTGCCGTCGCCGGCATTGATCACCGCTGCGTCCACTTTCTGGGCGAGAAGGCTCGGCGCGCCCGACTGCGCATGGCGGACCACCAGGAGGTCGCACTGCATGGCATTCAGCGTCGCCGCGGTGTCGAGCAGCGTCTCGCCTTTGTTCACCGAAGACGCCGCGACCGACATATTGATGACATCGGCGCCGAGGCGCTTGCCGGCAAGTTCGAAACTGGTGCGCGTGCGGGTGCTGTCCTCGAAAAAGAGATTGATCAAGGTCCGCCCGCGCAGCATGTCGCGCTCGGTGCGGCCGGAGCGGTTGAGCAGCACATAGCTCTCGGCGAGATCGAGGAGATGCGCGATCGCCGGCGGCGCCAGCCCCTCGATCGTCAGCAGATGGCGCGGCGGCTCGCCCAAGGAGGCGATCAGGTTCTGGCCGCCGAGACCGCGACGACCGCGGTATCGTGCTCCTCGGTGCACCCGCGCACGCCAAGCCCGGCGCAGACCAGGGCGTGCACCACGACTTCCGCCTGAACGGCGTTGGGATCAGCCTCGACATCGATCGGGATCAGCCAGCGCGGCGGCCCAGCGGCTTTGGCCGGGGCGGCGGCATAGGCCGGGAGATCGACGCTGTCGCGGGTCAGCGAACTCAAAAGATGGCCTTCGCTGTCGAAAAAGCTGATCTCGACAATGATGGCGCGATAATCGAGCGGTCCCGGGTTCAGGATACAGCCGGTGAGCTTGGCGGTGCCATTGGTCGCCGCGAGCTTGGCGTCACGCAGGATCGGCGCGTTGCTGATGCTATGCAGAGCACCGAGACAGGGGGCTGGATCGAGGGGCATGAGACCGAGATGAACGATCGGCGTCCCTGGCTGCCGCGGCGGCGGCATTTGGCAGCCCGTAAGGACGAGCGCGGCGGCGAGCGCGCTGAGCGCGGAAAATTTGCGAAGACGCGTCACCATGGCTTCCTCTCTTAAACATGCCATCCTCTCTCACATCGGTGCGTCGATCATAACCGCAACGGGAAGGCGAGGGAAATCATCGCGCGCGCTTTCATCCGAGGGCGGCCGTGAGGCGAGCCAGCGTCTCCTCGCGCCCCAGCGCCGCAAGCGTCGCGTCGATCGGCGGGCTAGTGGTCGCGCCGGTGAGGGCGGCGCGGAGCGGCTGCGCCACCTCGCCGAGCTTTTTTCCGTGCGCTTCGGCGAAACCGCGAAGGGCGTCATGCAGCGCCGCCGGCGTGAAGGCGGCGGCGGCGAGCGTTTGCGCCACCTCGCCGAGCATCGCCCGCGCGCCGGGGGCGTCAAGCAACGCCTGCGCCTTCTCGTTCATCGGCAGCGGCGGCGGGCGCGCGAGAAACGCCGCGCTCTCGGCGAGTTCGACGAGGGTGCGGGCGCGTTCCTTGAGTGCCGGCATCAAAGCCAGGATGCGCGCCCGCGCCGCCGCGTCGAGAACGAGGCCGGATTGGCCGGCAAGCCGCGCCATCACGTCCTCGGCGAGCCGCGCGTCATCGCCGGCACGCAGCCAGACGGCGTTGAGATGGGTGAGCTTGGCATAATCCATGCGCGCCGCGCCGCGCCCGACGCCGTCGAGATCAAATAGCCGGATCGCCTCTTCCCGCGAGAGGATTTCGGCGTCGCCATGCCCCCAGCCGAGCCGCAACAGATAATTGCACACGGCCTCCGGGAGGAACCCTTGTTCGCGGAATTCCAGCACGCTGACCGCGCCGTGGCGCTTGGAAAGCTTCGCCCCATCCGCTCCGTGGATCAGCGGGATATGGGCAAAGCGCGGCATCTCCCAGCCCATCGCCTGATAGATCTGGACTTGCCGAAAAGTGTTGGTGAGATGGTCATCGCCACGGATGACATGAGTGATCGCCATGTCGTGATCATCGACGACGACGGCGTGGAGATAGGTTGGCGTGCCATCGCTGCGCAGGATGATCATGTCGTCGAGTTCGGCATTGGCGACCCGCACGGAGCCCTGCACGAGATCCTCGACCACGGTCTCGCCGTCGCGCGGGGCTTTGAGGCGGATGGCGGGCGCGACATCCGCCGGCGCCTCGGCCGGGTCGCGGTCGCGCCAGCGCCCGTCATAACGCGGCGGGCGGCCTTCTTTCAGCGCCTGCTCGCGCATCACGCGCAGTTCCTCGGCGCTGGCATAGCAGCGATAGGCGCGCCCGGCCGCGAGCAGGGCGTGCGCGACCTCGGCATGGCGCGCGGCGCGCGTCGATTGGAACAGCGGCGGCTCATCGGGGGTTAGTCCAAGCCAGGCAAGCCCATCGAGAATGACCTGGACCGCCTGATCGGTGCTGCGGGCGCGATCGGTATCCTCGATGCGCAGCAGGAATTGCCCGCCATGGTGGCGGCTGAAGAGATAATTGAACAGCGCGGTGCGGGCGCCGCCGATATGCAAAAGCCCGGTGGGACTGGGCGCGAAGCGGGTGCGGACGGTCATGGCGCGCTTCTAGACCAGGATCGCCGCGGGTTAAAGCGACCTCGCCCGAGAAAACGCGGCGCGCGGGCGCGCGGGGATCGGCAAGGGCCGATTAGAGCAGCCCTTCGCGCCGCAAACTGATCCATCGACCATTGCCGACGATGACGTGGTCGTGCAGCGTGAGCGAGAGAACCCGCGCCGCCTCGCGCACGTCGTTGGTCATCTCCACATCCTCGGGCGAGGGCGTTGGGTCGCCGCTCGGATGGTTATGGA